>CAZZXJ010000631.1:0-3995 GCA_964657905.1 uncultured Stigonema sp. | reverse complement strand
TGTATAGCCGCGATTTCCAATCGCCTGGTATTTCTGACATAGTGGGATGCTCCCCTTGCATGGAGGTGCAAGGAACAGTTATGGAACTTTCTAGGGTGTTACAAGAGCGTTCTCACCGTAGCTTATGTATTGGGCTACGAACGAGTCGCACCTAAACTCCAGTTATCAAGAAAGGCAGCTATGCTGAGGGCTGAGGGCACTTATGGATTTATCCCTTCTGGTGAATGCCTGAACCTTCGATCTCCACTAGAGGGAGTCAAGGGTTTAAGACACCCACCAAGCTAAAAAATTTGGTGGCTCCCATAAATGAGAGGTTAGAATCCCCTTCTAAAGGGAACCTTCTACCCTCAGCATACGCTGCTTTCTGCCTTCTTTAATTTCTGGGAATCCTTGAGAAGTCAAACATATCTGTCAAGTCGCCGATCGCCGGACCGTTAATCGGTGCATAAGGATTTTCGCGGCGGGTCTCAGGATTGGGTAGATTGTCACGACTACGATTGGTGAGTGGCGACAGTCCCCAATTCTTCTCGATAAACTTCAGAATCGAGACATGGTCATAATACGTATGAACAACTCGACCACCACGAGAGTATGGCGACACCACAATTAAAGGAATCCGTGTCCCATCGCCGAAGAAGTCAAGGGGCTGAATGTACCCAGAATCGTAATATCCACCACCTTCATCTACTGTGATCAGAATTGCTGTGTCTTTCCAGAGTTCAGGCTTGCTTTGAACCTGTTTGATAATCTTCTTAGTAAAAGCTTCAAACAGATCAAACTTTGAGGATGCTGGATGACCATCAAGTAAGCCACCAGGCTTAACAAAAGAGACTGCTGGCAGTTTATTATCGTTAATATCGTTATCCAGATCCGTGGTGTCCTTCAAATGCTCCGTCCGTACCTGCTCGTTCGCCATAATTGACGTCACATATTGGAAAGGGTTACAAATGTTGCAATAGACGTTGGTTGAACTGGTTGGATTTTGAACGTATTTGTTCCAACCTTCACCGTAGTACCGCCAAGGAATATCTTTTTCCAACAAGGCATCACCAATAGTACGAACAGATGACGGCGGGATAACAAAGCCACCGTTAGTAATGCCGTTGTTAACTGTTCCGTCACCCAAATAGCCAGGATCGTAGTTGTTCAGAAGATAGTAGGTATTCGGCGCGCAGTTGGACTTTGGTTTGTAGGGGAGGGAATTTAGATAATTCAAAATAGGTCCAACCCCTGGCTGACTGGAGTCAGAACAATTACTGTATGTGCCGCCGGAATAGCCATCCTGTGTATAGAAGTTGTTGGTTCCAGGCTGCGGGTTAGGATTCTCGATCTCATCTTGAGGCGGTATAGCTGGATTGCCTTTGCCGTCGCTGTACCAAATGGCATCACCGATACCAATCATCGCTGAGTTTACACCGGTACCACCCATGACAGGCTGATGGTAGTTGTCACTGATTGCGTAATGGTCAGCCAAAGATTTGAAGTATGGCACGTCTCCGTTATTGACGTTGTAGAAGCCCAGGGCGGTGGAACCTTCCGGATTAGTGAAAGTTGAAAACGGCCCCCCATTGCTGCCTGCGGAAACGGTTACCTCGACCCAAGAGAAAAGATCCTTAAGACAGCCACTGGGATTTTTTGCACTAGCATGGCTAATGTCGCAATCCGCCTGCTGCCACATCTGATAGAAGCGATGCACAGGGCTAGCTGCGTAGGCGTCATAAGGCACACTAGGCGTTAGTTGGAAAGGACCACTTGGTAAGTTATTCACGTTCTTGATTCGGGTATCCACGGTATGACTCGGCAATCCAGTTGCCCCGGTAAGTAGCAGCCCGAAATCCTCTGGCAGCAGCGCCGGATTGGCAGCTTGGACAGCAGCCAAGGTCTGGAAAGGAGGCGGATTCGTGTCACTTGCAGCTTGTGGACCACCAGCTTTAGGCGGCGGTAGCGTTATATAGGGTTGTTTGTTAGCAGGACTCAATGAGAAGGTATCGGTGATGGAAGCTTGGTATTGAGTTGCTGCTTGGAAGTTTGGTCCAGGTGTACCATCAGCATGGATAATGCCCTTCGATAACAGATTAGACACTATCTGACCCGATCGTGGTTGGTAAGCACCGAAGAGATGATCAAAGGTTCGATTCTCACCAACAATGACAATGACGTGCTTGATCGGAGTAACGGTTTTAGTCTCTTCAGCTTGGGCAATGGCATGCTTGATCGGAGTGTAAGTCTTAATCTCCTCAGCCTGGGCAAGAGTGGAGATCATAAGTCCTCCAGTCAGCCCCATAATAACTGCAGCAATCGATGTATAATTAAAACATTTTTTTCTAAGAGGTTTGTTCAACATGACATGACTGCAATGAACTACTGAAACTTGAGATGTAACCGTTCACGGCGGGGTAAAAAAATGTCCGATATGAGAACACACAGAATCAATATGAAAACCAGTCTAGATTTGATTTTTTCTGGCTAATCTTGAGTAGTCAAAAGTGCTACACTTGTCTGGTAATTTTCGTTTAGACATTTTAGGTACTATTAGTGCATACCATAAATCACCCCAAACCCTTGCTAATCTAAGGGTTTTAGAATTTAAGTGAATGATCTACCCCTCAGTAAACGGTTACCTTGAGATTACTGCGGCAGGATTAAAATGTGATTATGTTTTTAATAAGTATTCTTTAACAATTCTGACGCTAGTTGGTCTAAGTTCCTTGCAGGGTAAGGGCACCTTAACAGTCATTGACAAAAAGAGGAATTTGTGGTTTGTTTGCAATGTAAGCATTTTCCGCTAAATCAACCAGAGGTTACCTCTTGGATTGTTAATGTCATACTGGAATACAAAGTCCTGTGGCAAGCGAATTAATTGAATTGGCTCGTAGTCAGATCCGAAGCAATTAAAATTTAACCAATGCAGCACTGTTGACAATGCTGCTACTTTTACTAATACTGAAACAGTAAGTAATACATATTAGACATCTCCAAAAATTAATTGTGCGTTGTCTACAACCCTTGTAGAGACGCGACTGATCGCGTCTCTACATTGTTTTTCACCAGATGTCTATTACTAAAAATAAATCTCTGAAGTAAGAGTAAAAAAAGCGGAAATTATGAAAATAAAACTATTGAAGTGCATTTTATACCCTATTAATATCCTGTTTTTATTGAGCAGTTTTCAATTTGCTCGAGCAAATCAAAATAACGCCGATTATAATAGGGGACATTTATATAACTGCACTGGCACTTGTAATATAGGTGTTTCTTCCGCTAATCCAGAAGCAAGTTCTTCTACTTCAGTTTTTGAAAATCCCAAGCCTACTCTTGTTGATACAGGAAATTTGAAGTTTAAACTATTAGGCTGCAAAACCTCACAAGATAGAGTTCAATGTGATTTAACAGTTGTTAACTGGACTTCATTAGATCGAACTATTTTCGTGGGATATCAAAAGCACAGTAGAACACGTAACACATCTTTAGACTCCTTGAAAAAGACAACTATGATTGATAGCAATGGTCTTTCTTATGTAGCGAATTCAGTGTTTTTTAGTAATAATAATAATAAAGGTGAAAAATCTCAGTCACTCTTTACAATCTATTCTAATACAACTCCCAAACTAAGTGTTATCTTTATAGGAGTCAAAACTCCAGCTACTATTCAAAAACTTGATCTTGTAGTTGGTGAATATATAAAATCTAAAAATGCTATAAGTATTAACACACTAACATATCTCATGAGTGCTCCTGTATTACCAGACTGAGAAGTTCTTTTGACAGTGGTTAAGGGTAAAGTGCATCGCGCTTCTTTCATTAAATTTCTATGACAAACAAGATGAAGCACGTTGTGCTGCTGAGATAAGCGGTGTGAAAATATCTAAAGCGGTGACTTGTTTTTAAAACGGCTCATATCTTTTTGTCCTCTGGGTTTTGAGCAATGTCGTCAAAACCCAGAGGATAAAATTGAGAAATTGAAGAAGAATACAGGAGTCAGGAGTCAGGAGTCA
>CAZZXJ010000630.1:0-4001 GCA_964657905.1 uncultured Stigonema sp. | reverse complement strand
GGGCGCACCCGTTGGGTAGCAATCGCTTCTGTTTTGGAGATTGCTTCGCTACATTTCATTTCGCTCGCGGCAGACATAAATAATTTTGCGTAAGCACTTACGTACATAACATTGACTGCTCCAAGTTGAAGAATTAGGATAACCTATGGCTCCGGCATCACTACTACCAACACCTGATTTTCCAGCGTTATTTGACTCAGCACCAGACTCGTATCTAGTGTTAACGCCTGATTTGACGATCTTAGAGGTGAATAATGCCTACTTGCGTGCTACGATGACCAGACGAGAAGAGATTCTAGGGCGTGGGCTGTTTGAAGTGTTTCCTGACAACCTAGATGAAGCTTCAGCAATAGGAGTCAGTAATCTTCGTGCCTCATTAGAGCGAGTGATACAAAAGCAGGTTGCAGATGTGATGGCAGTGCAGAAGTACGACATTCGTCATCCCCGATCAGAAGGTGGCGGATTTGAAGAGCGCTACTGGAGCCTAGTCAATACCCCAGTATTTGGAGCAGACGGCGAAGTTACCTACATTCTCCATCGAGCAGAAGACTTGACACAATTAGTCCGGAAGCAACAGCAGCAGGAACACAACCAAGTCACCCAAGCGCTACGCACTCATGCTGAGCAAATGGAAGCGGAGGTTGATCTCAAAGAAACTGAGTGCAAGCAGGCACAGCAAATCCTGCAAGAGAGTGAGGATCGCTATCGACTGCTAGTCGAACTATCCCCTGACGCGATCTTTGTCCAGAGTGGGGAGAAGTTTGTTTTTATTAACAGTGCGGGAGCAAGACTTCTGGGAGCTACTCACCCAGACGAACTCATGGGAAGACCTGTCTTGGATTCGTTCCATCCAGGGGATCGCGAGGTGATTAAGCAGCGTATGCGCCAGCTTGCAGCCGGTAGTGGAGTTCTACCCCGTGAAGAAAGGTTCATGCGGTTGGATGGGATGGTGATCGATGTGGAGGTAGTAGCATCTCCTTTAACATACCGAGGCGTGCCGTCTGCCTTGGTGGTTGCTCGTGATATTCGCGATCGCAAACGTAGTGAGCAAGAACGTGAACATCTGATCGAGCAGCTAGGTAAAAGCTTAGGGCAACGGGAGGCAATCTTACGCAGCATGAGCGAGGGGCTGATTATCAGTGACACTCAAGGCAATGTGCTATCGATGAATCCAGCCGCCCTAGGTATCCACGAGTACCAGAGTGTTGAGGAAATCCAACGGCATATACAAGATTTCCCAGACACCTTTGAATTGCATTACATGGATGGACAATTGATGCCAGTGGAGCAATGGCCCTTATCACGCGCTTTGAGAGGGGAAACGTTCTCAGACAACGAAGTGCAAGTGCGGCGATTTGACACGGGTAGAGTTTGGTTTGGTAACTTTAGCGGCACCCCAGTCTATGACTCACAGGGGCACGTCATCCTCGCGATCATAACTGTGCGCGATGTGACTGAGCAAAAGCGCCTAGAGTCAGAACTCAAGAGTCGTGAGCAAGAACGGGAACGCCTGCTTGTCAACGAGCAACAGGCACGGCAGGAGGCGGAGAAAGTCAATCGCATGAAGGATGAGTTTCTCGTCGTTCTTTCTCACGAACTGCGATCGCCCCTCAACGCCATGCTTGGTTGGTTGAAGCTGCTGCGGACTCGTGAGTTTGATCAAGCGACAAAGACCCGTGCGATGGAAACCATTGAACGCAACGCCCGCGCCCAGGCACAACTGATTGAAGACCTGCTGGACATCTCCCGGATTATTCGGGGTCAACTGCGCCTGAATGTCCAACCAATTAGTCTGGTGAACGTGATTACCGCTGCCATTGATACCGTTCAACCAGCAGCTAATGCCAAAGATATTCGCTTACAACTGATGCTTGATCCTAGTGCCGAAATTGTTCCTGGCGACGCCGACCGTTTGCAACAAGTTGTTTGGAACCTGCTCACTAATGCCGTTAAGTTCACGAACAAGGGCGGAAAGGTTGAGATTCGTTTAGAGCGAATTCATTCCCATATTGAAATTATAGTCAGCGATACAGGTCAGGGAATTCACTGTGACTTTTTACCCTACGTTTTTGATCGCTTTCGTCAGGCAGATAGCTCCATCACCCGTTCTTTCAGTGGACTGGGGTTGGGGCTGGCGATCGTTCGCCAGTTGGTGGAGTTACATGGTGGAACGGTTGACGTTGAGAGTCCAGGCGAAGGACAGGGAAGCACCTTTACTGTCACGTTGCCACTTATGGCACTTAAACCTCAGGACAGTGATTCTCACTCAGTGTATCCCACTGTAAATAATAGCTCCTCTAATGGACTACCTAGGCTTGACGGTTTGCGGATATTGGTGATAGACGACGAAGCCGATGCCCGTGAGTTATTGGTTTGTATTTTAGAAGATTACGGAGCGATAGTTACAGCTGTGGCCACTTCAGACCAGGTTATAGCATGCCTAAAAGATTCTAGATCACATGTAGATGTTTTAGTCAGCGATATTGGCATGCCGAAGGAGGATGGCTACACGCTAATTCAGAGAGTCAGAAGACTGGACCCTGAGTGTGGTGGACGCATTCCCGCAGTAGCGCTCACCGCCTACGCTAGAGCAGAAGACCGCAAATCTGCTCTAGGCGCTGGTTTCCAATTCCATGTCCCTAAGCCTGTTGACCCTGCTGAATTGGTTGTGGCGATCGCTTGTAGCTGCACAAATAAATTCTAGGTTAATCTCGGTATAGTTAAATACATTTTAACTATGCCGAAAATTTCAATACAAGAAGCAAGTGATTTATTAGGAGTTCACCCCAACACAAGGAGACGCTGGGAGGAGGAAGGCTAACTTGATAGGGTATACCGCATAGGGTATACCCCTTCTTGTGCTACCTTTGCAAACTGCGAGGGTCGAGTGCATCCCGCAGCCCATCACCGAGTAAGTTGAAAGCCAACACGGTGAGGATAATCAGCATTGCTGCAGGCCAGATTAACCAAGGTTGCAGCACCAGAATTGAAGCATTGGTTGCCAAGGATAGCATGTTGCCCCAAGAGGGGTCTGGTTGTTGAATTCCCAAGCCAATGAGACTCAGTACTGCTTCAGCCTCAATAAAGCTGGGAATGGTAAGGGTGGCAGAGATAATAATATAAGTAGCCATTTGCGGCAAAACGTGGCGGAGGATGATGTAAAATGGCTTACCGCCCATTGCTCGTGCTGCTTGGACAAATTCTCGTTCTTTAATTGATAGCACCTGTCCACGAATCACCCTTGCTAATCCAGCCCATCTAACAAACGAAGTAATCAAAATAATTAGTAAAAAGCGTTGGGAACTGGATAGCCCTGGTGGTAATACTGCGCCCAAGGTAACTAAAAGATAAATGCTGGGAAAGGTCATCAGCACTTCCACTAAGCGCATGATGATGCTGTCAGTCCAACTACCGAAATAGCCAGAAATTCCGCCAATCACCATCCCCAAAGGAAAGGAGAGGGCAACTCCCACAATACCAATAAACAAGCTGACACGTCCGCCATGCACCAAGCGACTGAATTGATCGCGACCTTGATCATCTGTACCCACAAGGTTAAATTTTGCTTGACCAGCAGCGCCAAACAAATGCCAATTGAGGGGGATGCCTGGAATGATTTCCACTTCCTCCCACTTGGGTGGTAGGGGTAAACTCAGCTTAAACAGACGGTACTCCGGACCTTGGACAAATAGCCGTAGGGGGGAGGGCTTCTTGAAGTCTACGATGATTTGGCGATCGCCTGTGTTGATATCTGTTTTTCCTTGAGTCGTTGGATAAACATGAGGACCGATAAACTGCCCTGATTGAGAAAACCAATGGATCCGTGTTGGTGGTAGCAGTGAACCGTTTGGTTGTGAAGCGTAGGGGTCATAAGGGGCAACAAAATCAGCTGCAATTACTGTCACATAGAAAACTAACAGCAAAATTGCCCCAAATCGTGCTAATGGATTTTTATTTAATCTTTGCCACCAATTCATAGTTTTTTGTTAGTTGTTAGTTGT
>CAZZXJ010000629.1:0-4007 GCA_964657905.1 uncultured Stigonema sp. | reverse complement strand
GAATTACGAATTACGAATTATTTTGACTCCTGACTCCTTTCATGTTTTCTGTGCTGTGTTGTTCAGCCATTCAATTAGCTGTCTTAAGGTTCCTGGTAGAGCGGCTTCACTTACTGTAACAGTGTGTTCCTGACCTTTGTCTTCTACCGTTAATGTGTATTGAAAGCGATCGGGCTGGGTAGGAGGGGCTGTTATAGTTGCAGGTAAATTATAGAAATTTGCTGCTTCCAATAGTTGAGGTAGTTGATTGGCTTCATCTGCAGACAAATTAGCTGTGTCAACGGTTGTTGTTCTGCTTATCCCTGCAAAGCCACCCGTGCGTTCAAACGAAATCCGCATTTTTCACTACTCTCCGTGTGCTTATTCTTGGGTCTTCTAGACAAGCATTGTATTTGAGGATGGTGTTGTCAAAGCTGGGAGTCATACGTACGTGTGTAGCATGTGAAGCCAAAATATTACCCTTTAATTCTACCTCCATCTGCACACCTGATTGAGATGGGTTTGCCCTAGGTGTAGAGGTAAAAAAGATTGTTTATTCCAAATCTAAGGAGCAAAAATTATTTTCCCTTAGACCCCTCTTCCTTCACCCTAGAAGAAAGCGCGAAGCCCCTTAATTGTTAAGCATTGTAAAGATAATGACAGCCGCTCATAATAATTTGTAATAAAACAGAAGACACCAACATAGTATAAAAATAATTTGAAAGGGAAAATTACAGAACAAGGTTAAAAAAGTGCTGAATTAACCAGGTTTTACAGTCTCTCATGCTCAGATAAAGTTTTGTAAAAAAAGTTTTAATCTGAAAGCCTGGAAAGCTTAAACTGATACCTAGATGTCTGTGGTAAACCTTTCCCAACTGCTCAGGCAGTTTGACATCAAAATAAACTGAACTATTCAGTTTAGAGTCCTAATGATTCTTAACCAAGCAAATTAGGAGATTGAAGCAATGGTTTTAGATGCATTTGCAAAAGTAGTTTCCCAGGCTGATACACGTGGTGAATATCTCACCGAATCACAGTTGGATGCATTGAGCGAACTAGTCAAAGACGGCAATAAGCGTACAGATGCCGTCAACCGCATTACCAGCAACGCATCTTCTCTGGTTGCCAATGCGGCTCGTGAGTTGTTCGCTGAACAACCCCAGTTGATCGCTCCTGGTGGTAATGCCTACACCAACCGTCGCGCTGCTGCTTGCTTACGCGATTTGGAAATCATCCTACGCTATGTCACCTATGCAATTTTTGCTGGTGATTCCAGTGTGCTGGATGACCGCTGCTTGAACGGTCTACGTGAAACATACTTGGCGCTGGGAACTCCTGGTAGTTCTGTGGCACTAGCTGTTCAGAAAATGAAGGAAGCTGCGATCGCCATTGTCAATGACCCCAACAACATCACCAAAGGTGATTGCAGTGCTTTGACATCTGAAATCGCTAGCTACTTTGATCGTGCAGCAGCATCAGTGGGATAATCCCGATCAACGCTGCTATGGACTGAAAAATTTGTCCATTGGACAAAACAAAATTTCAACTAATAAGTTTGTGAAAAGGGAGATACCAAAATGACAAAAACCCCTCTAACTGAAGCAGTTTCAGCTGCTGATTCTCAAGGCCGCTTTCTAAGCAGCACAGAAATTCAAACCGCTTTTGGTCGATTCCGCCAAGCCCCAGCTGGCTTACAAGCAGCAAAAGCGTTGAGCGCCAATGCTCAACGCTTGGCAGAGGGTGCAGCGCAAGCAGTGTACAACAAGTTCCCCTACACCACTCAACAGCAAGGCCCCAACTACGCTTCTACCAGCACTGGTAAAGCGAAGTGTGTGCGTGATATCGGCTACTACTTGCGGATTGTTACCTACTCCCTAGTTGTTGGTGGTACGGGTCCATTGGATGATTACCTGATCGCTGGCTTGTCTGAAATCAACCGCAGCTTTGAACTGTCCCCCAGCTGGTACATCGAAGCCCTCAAGCACATCAAGGCTAACCACGGTCTAAGTGGCGACCCCGCTGTTGAAGCCAATTCTTATCTCGATTACGCAATAAACAATCTAAGCTAGACTGTTTATTCGGCCCGGAGAGGAAATCAGCTCTTATGACAAGTAGGTACTAAGAGTTGTTTACCTCTCCGGGCAACTTAATTTTTCCAGCCTAATCATAAATTAAGAAAAAAAATTGCAAAAAAGTTTTTGATTTGCAATAAATAATGGGGGAGGTGAATATGGGATCGTTGACAGAGGCAGCAAGATTAGGGATTAGCGCCTTTCAAGACTCAGTAAGGGTGGAGCTGCGTAGCGATAGGACACAAGAAGAAGTAGAAGTTGTCATTCGGGCAGCTTATCGTCAGGTTCTGGGTAATGAATATCTCATGGACGTGGAGCGTCTCGTCAGTGCCGAATCCCTTTTGCGTCAGGGAGAGATTACCGTAAGGGGTTTTGTACTAGCAATTACGCGCTCAGAACTCTATCGAGAAAAGTTTTTCCACTCCAACTCGCAAACTCGGTTTATCGAGCTAAATTATAAGCATTTATTGGGTCGTGCGCCCGAAGATGAGTTAGAGATCTCCTACCACGTTGACCTTTACAACTCACGAGGGTACGAAGCTGAAATAAACTCCTACATTGACTCAGCAGAATATCTAGAGAACTTTGGTGAGAATGTTGTGCCCTACTATCGGGGCTTTAAAAGCCAAACAGGGTTGAAAAACGTTGGATTTGGTCGGATATTCCAGCTGTACCGAGGTTATGCCAGTAGCGATCGCGCTCAAGGACAGAAACAAGGACGGCTTACCTGGGAATTGGCGAAAAACATCGCCTCACCAATCTACCCAACCTCTACAAAAGCCTTAGCAGGGATATCTAGTGGTAGCCGAGGAGAAACATATCGAATCAGGTTGACACAAAAGGCCAGCCCGAATTCGACGGTAGTGCGCCAGAGTACCACAGAATTGCTTGTACCCTATGAGCAACTTTCTAGTAAGTTGCAACAGCTGAATCGCAAGGGCAGTAAGGTAATCAGCATCACACCTGTATAAATTGTTAATTGGTAATGGCTAATTGCAATTAACAATTAGCAATTAGCCATTAGCAAGTATGTATTAAAGGAGAATTTAAAGATGGCTATTACAACAGCAGCATCCCGCCTAGGAACATCAGCTTTTAGTGATGCATCGCCGGTGGAATTGCGCTTCAACGCAACTAAAGAAGAAGTTGAGAGGGTGATCTCTGCTGTCTATCGCCAGTTGCTTGGCAACGACTATTTGATGAAATCTGAGCGGCTGACAAGTCCTGAATCTCTCCTACGTGATGGGAAGCTTACTGTACAAGATTTCGTGCGTCAAGTTGCTAAATCGGATCTGTACAAATCCAAGTTTTTCTACAACAATTTCCAAACTCGGGTAATCGAACTCAACTATAAACATTTGTTGGGTCGTGCTCCTTATGATGAGTCTGAAGTGGTCTATCACTTGGACTTGTACCAAAACAAGGGTTACGAAGCAGACATTGATTCATACATTGATTCACCAGAGTATCAGGAAAACTTTGGCGAAAATATAGTGCCATACTATCGGGGCTTTAAAACCCAAACAGGACAGAAAACTGTAGGATTTACCCGGATTTTTAAGCTTTATCGCGGCTATGCCAATAGCGATCGCGCCCAACTTCAAGGCAATTACTCTCACCTGGCCGAGGAATTAGCTCGCAATACTGCTTCCAGCATTGTTAGTCCAAGTGGTGCCAACAAGGAGGGCTTTGCCTACCTTCCTTCTAGGAGAGGCGTTACCCCCAGTACTGGTTTCGGTGGCGGAGCAACATATGGAAAAGAAGGCAGCAAGCTATACCGCGTCGAAGTGGCAGGCAGTGTTGGGCGTGGGTATCCTAAAGTACGTCGTGTTAACCAAGCTGTTGTTATCCCATACGAAGAGCTATCGCCCTATCTACAAAGAGTTGTAAAGCAAGGTGGCAAAATCGCCAGCGTCACCCCAATTTAGTTATTAGTTAGTGGTTAGTAGTTAATGG
>CAZZXJ010000628.1:0-4009 GCA_964657905.1 uncultured Stigonema sp. | reverse complement strand
ATTTCTCGGACTTCTTCATCTAAGCGTAGACGGGTGGTTTGCCTAGGGTTAGCGGCAAGGATGAGGATACGTTTTTTTATGTTGTTGGTCATTGATTCATATTGCCGAATAAGACTAAGCTTAAACAATAAATCTCCAGTTAATAACTGCTTTACTGAGGAATTTGCAGCGGAATATGAAGAGCATTATATTCTGTTCATAATTCCTGATTCAATGCTTCAAGGCGTGTTTTCTTTCTTTGGTTTTACCGAGATAAATTTTTGATGCACTAAAAAGATACTTCTCTAGCAGAGAAACTTATTCCGGAAAATTCCGGTGAAATGTGAGATGTATAAGTCAATACGGTTCAGTTAAGATAATGTACCTACCGTCAACTCCTGTAGAGACGCGAAATTTCGCGTCTCTACACACTTGAAATTCCTACCGATTAGCCCTAACTGAACCGTATTGAGATGTATAAGTAATTTATTATTTAATCTAGGACTTACGCACGCTCCACGAATACAGGAGCGCTCTTGGCACGGCAGTTGCTTCAAGCCGGGGAACCATGCACGGCAGTCGCCTCTGTCGGGAAACACAAAGGACGTACTGCTCGCTGCCTCACCAACGCACTGCCTTGTCTTGGCGGTTCGATAAATCAGGGTTTCTGGCAATTTTTGCGTAAGTCCTGTAATCTAGGACTTACGCATTGACAGAAATAGTATTGTATGCAGTGGTAACGGTTGGGCAATGAGCGCTTTCTTTCTTTTGGGTAAACCATAATTTGATCGTAGGGGCGCGGTCTCCGCGCCCTTACCATGTGGTCAATTCTAGGAGATGAAACGACCGAATTCCGTCATACACATGATGCTCAATTTGTATAGTGCGTAACTCCTGTAATCTTATAACTTTATGAACTATTGATAAGCATCTGAGGGGGTCTAGCAATGGCTGAAAGCCTTATTATTTCGTTGACTACCTCAGATTTATGGGTGTAGAATCACGTCAGCGCAAGGCTTTTAAAAGTTTAGCCTTTAAACTTCTTTGGAAGTTGCTGCGATTTTTTCCTTGGAACACCGATCGCCAGCATGATCATCTCAACTCCAGTCACATTGCCTGATTTTGGTTGCGATTAAGCGCCCGTGGTGGCGGGCAAGGATACAAGGGCGGCAGTCGCCGTGAAAGCGGGCTAACGCTCGTGCCGACGCTCCGAATTGCAATTACTTTGAAGTAAGAGTCACGTTTAACACCATTAAGTGCAAAAGAATAGACAAACCAATCAAAAGATTTTTCATTGCAGATGTGTTTTATACTTGTGTACTCTTATGTTTGTCAGGACAAAATATAGTTTGTTTTGTATACCATATCTGCTTTTTTTAAGTAACAGAACTGGTAATTATTTTCAGGGTAACTATATCTTGATTCTAAAGCTTCCAAGGTCGTGTCCAAGTTTTAAAGGTCAAAGGCGTCAAAGCGAACTTCCCCCTACGCCGATATCCTTAATTATTTGAACCCGCCGGGACTTTGTTTTACTCCAGACAAACCACCATAACTCTAGCCCAATCAATGCTATGCCACCCGCAGTCACACCAACTTTTAACCCCAAAGGTTGCTCGATTCGGGGAAATTGAGTAGTTTGCTCTTGTGAAAAATTAGCAGGCTTTGCGTGTGGCATTTGGGCTATTGCTACATTTGAAGTAACGCTAAGTAAGAATCCCAGACCAGCAAGGCTGCCAAAAATCTTTTTTTTGCTTAACATTGGCTAAACTCCTAAGGGCAATTATGAGATGACTTTGGGTTTAAAGTTACGCAGGCGCAGGGCATTAGTAACGACAGAGACAGAACTAAATGCCATTGCTCCTCCAGCAATAATCGGGTTGAGTAACCAGCCGAATATTGGGAACAAGATTCCAGCAGCAATCGGAATCCCAGCGACATTGTAAATAAAGGCAAAGAAGAGATTTTGGCGGATATTTCTCATAGTGGCACGTGATAGTTGAATTGCCGTGACAATGCCTTGCAAGTCTCCAGAGATTAGGGTGATATCACTAGCGGCGATCGCCACATCCGTCCCCGTGCCAATGGCAATTCCCACATCTGCAACAGCCAGTGCTGGTGCATCATTGATGCCATCACCCACCATTGCAACCAGTTTCCCTTCTGCTTGCAGTGCTTGCACTTGAACCGCTTTTTGGTCAGGTCGGACTTCTGCAAATATGCGACTGATACCGACTTCACGGGCGATCGCGTCCGCAGAAAAGCGATTATCCCCAGTCAGCATAACCACCTCTAAACCTAACTTTCGTAATGCTCTCACAGCTGCCACAGAGGAGGGCTTCAGGGCATCTGCAATTCCCATTATCCCTTGTATTTCCCCATCCACCGCAATCCAAACAGCGGTTTTACCAGCTGCAACCCATGTAGAGACCGAAGATGCAACATTTCTACAATCGGTGTCGATTCCTAGTTCTTCCATCCAGCGTTGAGTGCCAATTTGTACAAAGTGAACCGAAACAATGCCTTGCACACCACTTCCCGCCATCGCCTCAAAGTTCTGGACATCTGCCAGTTCCACTTCCTGACATTGGGCATACCTGACCACAGCTTCAGCCAAAGGATGCTCGGAATTACGTTCTACAGACGCTGCCAATCGCAAAAGTTTTAACTCGTTACTATTGGCGGTTCCATTGACAGTGACAAAATCGGTGACAGTGGGTTTACTCACTGTCAATGTGCCAGTTTTATCCAGCACTATCGTCTGAATTTTGTGGGTGAGTTCTAAACTTTCCGCACCCTTAATTAAGATACCATTTTCTGCACCTTTCCCCGTCCCCACCATAACAGCGGTAGGGGTGGCTAAACCCAAGGCACAGGGACAAGCGATAATCAGTACCCCGACTGTATTCATTAAGGCTAACGTCAAGTTGCCCATGACGTTAAACCAAATGACGAAAGTGGCGATCGCAATGGCAATGACCACAGGCACAAACCATCCCGTCACCTGATCTGCCAAGCGCTGAATCGGTGCCTTGCTTCCTTGTGCTTGTTGCACTAATTTGACAATTTGGGACAGAAACATATCTTTCCCGATTCGTGTCGCCCGAAACTTAAATGCACCTGCCCCGTTAATTGTCGCGCCAATTACTTCATCCCCCATCTGCTTTTTAACAGGCATACTCTCACCAGTCACCATTGCTTCATCAACTGTGGAAGTCCCTTGAGTTACTTCGCCATCCACTGGAATTTTCTCGCCTGGACGCACCAAAATAATATCGTTAAGCCTGACCTCGGCGATGGGAACATCAATCTCCTGACCATGGCGAATGACTCTGGCATCTCTAGCTTGCAGTCCGATGAGTTTACGAATGGCTACATTCGTTTGTCCCCTAGCGCGATTTTCAAACAGCCGCCCCAACAGAATTAAGGTGATGACAATTGCGGCGGTTTCATAGTACACATTAGGCATCAAACCCTGATCTCTCAACAATCCAGGGAAAAGGGTGACAAACAAAGAATAGAAATATGCTGCACTTGTGCCAAGGGCAATCAGTGTATCCATGGTTGCCGCGCGGCGTTTTAGGGCTTTCCAACCATTGCGGTAAAAAGACCCACCACACCAGAACTGGACGGGTGTTGTCAGCACTAACTGCATCCAGGGATTATGTAGGAATGCTGGAATTAAGGGTAGGTTCAACCCGGTCATCATGGGCAGCGACCCCACAAGCAGTAGAATGCTGATTGCACTCCCCACCGCAACCTTGAGGGTAATCTTGCGGGATTCTGCCAGACGTGCGACTTTCTCAGCATCATCTTCTCCCGTAATCATTTCCTGTTCTTGGAGTGAATAGGAAGAATACCCCGCATCCTCTACAGCTTGCTGGATTTTTTCGAGATTGGTACGCTTTTGGTCATATTGAACTGAGGCTTGCTCTGCACCAAAGTTAACGTTGCAATCAATCACCCCTGAAACATGGCGAATCGCTTCTTCGATATTCCTAGCGCACGAGGCACAACTCATGCCTCGCAGTTT
>CAZZXJ010000627.1:0-4015 GCA_964657905.1 uncultured Stigonema sp. | reverse complement strand
TGGCTTCTGGCTCCTGACTCCTGACTCCCTTAGGCAATAATAATCCAAGGCGATAAAGGCATATTAGCTTAAGCCATCTCTACGCTTACGTTTCTTCAATAAATCTGGCGTGACCAAACCTTGGGGGAAAAAAATTGTGCCGAAGACAATCAGTAATCCAAAAATAATTAATCTACCATCTCGCAAAAATTGCGCAAGCCAGGTAGGTAACCCCCCTGTATCTGCTACAATTCGCAAAACTTCTGGCAATGCTGTAAATACCATACCTCCTACCACCGGTCCTAAAAAAGTTCTGGAACCACCGATTAACACAAAACTTAAGTAGATAATACTAGCATCAAAAGTGCCTTGACGAGCATTCCAGGTATTAAGAAAGTGGGCGCTCATTGCACCAACCACACCAGCGAGAATAGCCCCTAGGGTGAAAGCCAAAACTTTGTAGTAAGTCGGGTTAATTCCCATAGCACCCGCAGCTAATTCATCCTCGCGGATAGCTGTAAATGCTCTGCCGACTCGGATACGTTCTAGACGGTAAAGCAATACCATACTAACTATCAGCAATGGTAGCGCAATCCACAAATATTCAATTGGTGTTTGGAAAGGCTGAGGAATGCCAAAAATGCCTACAGCACCGCCTGTAATTTCCAGATTGAGGGATAATACTCGCAGGATTTCCACTAAAGCGATGGTGGCGATCGCAAGATAAATTCCCCGTAGCCGCAACGCTGGAATTCCCACCACTACACCCAACAAACCAGAAACAACACCAGCAATTAACATCTCCAATAACAGTAGAGGAATCGGAAATAAACCACTGGTAGAGGTAAATACTTTTGTAGACAGAATTGCTGCTATATACCCACCCAAAGCATAAAATCCAGGGCTAGCCATAGACAACTGCCCAGCCATAAGTGGTAAGTACAACGACAGCCCCAGCAGCGCCCCCAGTACCATAGAGACGATCAAAGACCCGTAAGTCGTAAAAAATTCAGCCATAATTAGATTTTTGCAACCGCAGATGAACGCGGATGATATTTAGATATATTATCTGCGTCCATCTGCGTCCATCAGCGGTTCAAAATCTAAAATTGATTACACTTTCTGAATAAATCGACGCCCTAGTAAACCTTGGGGTCGAACTAACAACATAATAAACAAAATGCCAAAGGCAACAGCATCTTTATAGCCAGAGTATTCACCTGGTACAAACGCCTCCACTAGTCCAATGAGCAAACCTCCTAACACCGCACCGGGAATACTTCCCAAACCACCCAAGACAATGACGGCTAGACCCCTCAAACCAAAACTAATACCAAAGTACGGTCCAGCAATGCTGACACTAGAGGCGACCAAAGTCCCCGCCACGCCTGCCAAAAAACTGCTGATAAAAAACGTCAGAATAATATAGCGATCAGTGTTAATCCCTAGCAAACTAGCCGTTGTGGGATCTTCTGCGATCGCCTGCATTGCTTTACCATATTTAGTGCTACTAATGAAATAGGTGAGAATTGCCACAATCACCATCGATACAGCAAAAATCACCATTTGAACACTGCGAATGGGAATAGGGTTTTCTGTGGTGCCAAAGTTGATAGCAGGTGGCAAATTGCTGTAAGTATTCGCTGGAAAAGTGTAACTTTCTGCCCCAACTAAATACTGAATTAAGTTAACAATGACCACTGACACACCCAAGCTGGAAACCACCGTCAGCAACGGGTCAGATCCCTTACGCCGCAAAGGTTGAAAAGCAATGCGTTCCATCGCCACCCCAACCAGTCCCGCAAGAGTACTTCCCAAAATCAAGGCTACAGCAAATGGTAATTGTACAGGCAGCTTTCCATTAGCCAGCAATCCATTAAATCCAAAAGCACCGCCCATGAGTGTATAAGTCAAATATGCACCCAAGGTAAAAACCGCACCATGAGCTAAATTAATGATGCCCAAAATGGAGTAAACAAGGGTGTATCCCAAGGCAAAAATGGCATAGACACTGCCGATGGATAAACCATTCAAAAATTGTTGCAAAATCAGAGTTATATCCATATTGCAACTATTTTAAGAGTACAAATTTACCATTATTTCCGTCTTTATCCACCTTGAGTTGAGAGACGTAAAATTTTTTCTGAACGATGTCACGTCCTGGAGTGAAAGAAATCTCACCCAGAGGAGTGTCGTACTTTCCTATTAGTCGTTGCTTGTTTAATTCAGTACGCAATTTATCGAGGGGCATTGTGCTAATTTTGGTCTTTTTATCCAAAGCTTTCAAAGCTTCTACATAGACTTGCACTGCCGCAAAAGATTGAGCGCTGAATTGGGCAGGTTCCTTTTTGTATTGCTCAACGTAGGCTTTGTGAAATGCCGTGTTAATCGGTCCTGGATATTCAGGACTGTAAGCCTGAGCAACCAATACGCCATCACAAAGCGCTTTGCATATTGAGAAGATATTAGGTGTGTTAAAGCCATTACCACCAACAATTATGCCTTTATAACCCAGTTCCCGCAGTTGTCTAACTAAGTTACCTCCGTCTGCTGCCAAACCAGATATAATTACTAAATCGGGTTTTAAGTTCAGCGCATTGGTGGCTGGAGCTTGAAAGTCGGTATCAGTGGTAAGAAACTTTTGAACTGTTACCAATTCCAGCCCTTGATCCTTAACTGTTTTCTGAAAAATTTCTGTCTCCGACTTGTTAAACGCATCGTTTTGAGCGTAAAAAACTGCTACTTTCTTAATATTGGGATTCAGCTTGAGTGCAGCTTTTACCGAATTAGGAGCCACGATAGAAACAGGTGCAGATACACGAGAAACGTATTCACCAATTTCGGGAATTCCTTTTGCTGTATTGGATGCTCCAATAACTGGAACTTTTGCACGGTCTGCAATGGGGTCAGCACTAAAAGCTTGCTGTGACAAAGTAGGACCAACAATACCGACAACTTTATCTTTATTAATTAAAGTTTGAAAAGCATTAATTGCTCCGGCTTCATCTCCGCCAGTATCTTGCATAACCAATCTAATGGGAGTGCCGTTGATGCCACCCTGATCGTTAAAATACTTCTCTGCCATTCTGGAACCCACAAATCCCTCTTGACCAAGTAACGCCACGTTACTTGTTTGTGCCAAGGCAATACCGATGGGAATAGCACCAGATATACTCGTTGTTGAGGCGTTAGTCGCGGAATTAGTTTTGTCGTTAGTATTCGTGTTAGCGCCGCCGCAGGCTGTAAGCAGCATAGCGCAAGTAGCGAATAATGCGGTTGTCGTCGTCTTTTTTTTCATTGACAAATCATAAAGTGGTTATTGAATGATCTCTATTTCATCATGTTCTCGTTCCTAGCGTCCCACAAAGGTGCTAAGACTCAGATCTTACACCTGAGTTAAAAACCGGGTTTATTGAGAATCACTGATCGTATAAACCTTAATTTCTGGTTCAAAAACCCCTTCGGGTGACGCTCCTTCGTCGCTAACGCCAGTCGCCTACAGAAGGAAACCTTCTTGCAGCGCTGGACTCACCGGTTTTTTGGGTCTTCTTGAGAATGGTGCAAGATATCAGAAGAACGAGAATATGTAAGCTATAGCAAGGAGAAGATCCATGCAATCCCCGATCCGTCCGCCGTTTACTGAGGAAACGGCTCGAGCCAAAGTCAAAGCCGCCGAAGCTGCCTGGAACACTTGTAATCCAGAAATTGTGGCACTGGCATATACCGAAGATTCTAAATGGCGTAACCGGACTGAATTCTTTCAAGGACGAGAGGCTATCAAGGAATTCCTACGTCGCAAGTGGTCTAAGGAACTCGACTATCGGTTGATGAAAGAGTTGTGGGCATTTACCGACAACCGGATCTCCGTGCGGTTTGAGTACGAGTGGCACGACGAAACCGGACAGTGGTATCGTACACACGGCAACGAACACTGGGAATTTGATGAGAATGGGTTGATGCACCGGCGCGATATGAGTGCCAATGACATTCCGATTCAGGAGTTTGAGCGTCGTTACCGTCTCAATCCTAGCTCGAA
>CAZZXJ010000626.1:0-4015 GCA_964657905.1 uncultured Stigonema sp. | reverse complement strand
CCCCGACCAATGCTGTGTCCCCTATACCCTACACCCTACCCCCTACACCCTTCTTTTTGACTTTCGTACCCCCTTCTTGTTGAGAAACCAAGAGTATAGCCGATCAACTCTATAGCTGTTATCATGTGGTATTCTGTTGTGTCTGTGTATCTTTTGTTAAGCTACAACAGAAAGACACTAGCGATACCCTCTGTGAATCTAGTGATTTTTTACGTAATTCGTGATTTTTTAACACAGAGATCGCTAAAATCCTAAAATCTATCATGAACAACATCCAAGAGTGCCGGAGATGCTCAAGTGGCTAGTGGATTTCCTCAAAAGGTTTTTGAAGTTCTCTTTTAGTAGAAATCAGACTCCTTCTCTAAACCCTAGAATACAGAAGGTACTACAACCACCACCAGAACTCACAAACTCGGATCTGGAATTTTTGTTTACCCAGATGCTGGAAGGAGTGCATCAAGCACGAGGGCAAAAGTGGGCACTGAAATATCTGGAACGCATGGAAAATCGGATCAGTACTCAGCGCTGGATAGATTGGCTACTGGACTTTGGTGAAAGATTGCTAATGTCACCCGCGCCGAATAATGACTTAGCAATGCAGATGGTGCAGCTGGGTGAGCTGGAGATCGGAAAAATTGGAGAACTTGCCTATGATATTGGGACAAGCCTGTTAACACGAAACTTAGGCGAACCGCAACATGAGATTCCCCAGGAAGATACCAAAACTGTAATGCCTGCAGTTCGGGAGTCAGGGACCATAGGCGAACTGATATGGGAGTATGACCAACTAGATACTGAAATCACAAATCCTCAACCTCTTTTGACACCCCTACCGGAAGAGGGGGACCAAGCGTGGTTAGAACTCAGCTTGGATGCAGCATCTGAAGCGACGAAATCGGATCAGTCTTTGGCTTTACAGCCAAACGTAGCTGTCACCTTGGATGAGTTGTTTGTGAGGTTGGAGCAGAGTAGCGATTTAGCCCAGCAACTTGCTTCTGGACTGAGAATGGAAACCATAGGTGAATCTCACACTCATCTAGAACGGTCACAAACATGGTTTTACCAAGGTCTTCAGCAAGCTAAAACTGGCGAATTATCTGGAGCAATCACATCTTACGACAAAGCCATAGAAATCAACCCCTACTCATACGAATATTGGTTTAACCGGGGCTTGACACTGTTTTACTTGGGAGATTTTGCTAGGGCTGTTGCATCTTACGACAAAGCAATAGAGATTAAACCTAACTTCTACAAAGGGTGGTATAACCGAGGCACAGCCCAGGGTGAATTAGGACACTTTGAAGATGCGATCGCCTCCTTTGAGAAAGCTATAGAAATCAAGGAGGACTACCACGAAGCTTGGTATAGCCGAGGTTTGGCACTGCTGAAGTTAGGGCGTCCAGAGGATGCAATTTCCAGTTATGACCAAGCACTGCTTGTTGCACCCGAAGACCAGGAAAACTGGTATTACCGAGGAATCGCGCTGGTTGATGGTGGACGAACTCATGATGCCATCGCCTCCTACGAGAAAGCCATAGAAATCCAACCTGACTTCCACTTAGCTTGGTACAACCGGGGTGTGGAACTGTGTAATTTAGGGCGATTTGAAGATGCGATCGCCTCCTTTGAGCAAGCCCTTGAAATCAACCCCGAACAATACCAAGGGTGGTACGCTCTGGGGAGTGCGCAGGATAAACTAGGACGTGTCGAGTCGGCTCTTGCATCTTACGACCACGCTATCCAAATTAACCCCGACGAATACGAAGTGAGGATAGACAAGGGTGTGGTGCTAGCTTCTTTAGGGCGTTGGAATGATGCAATCTTATCCTGGGAGAAAGCTCTTGAAGTTAGACCTGACTTCTACTTAGCCTGGTTTAACCAAGCTGTAGCTTTGGAAAACCTAGGACGCCGTCAAGAAGCGATCGCCCACTACAACAAAGCCCTTGAAATCAACCCCGACTTCCACTTAGCTTGGTACAACCGAGGTATAACGCTATTTTATTTGAGAAGATTTGAAGAAGCGATCGCCTCTTATGACAATGCTTTGCAAATCCAACCTGACTACTGGCAAGCTTGGATTAGTCGAGGAACAGCAGCAGAAAATGCAGTTAATTATGACTCGCATCTGAGTTTTTTGCATACCAGAACTGCGATCAATCCAGCTTTGAACGAACGCGGTTATGAGGGAAAATTAGCAAGCTATGAAGAAGGGTTGAAATATGTTCACTCCAGAACTCATCCAGAAGGGTGGGGTAGGTTGCATCTCTTACTGGGCAATGCTTACTACGACCGAGGAAAAAGACATCCCACTCCTCACAATTATTGGCATTCCTCTGTAGCTGAGTACTATATTGCACTCGAAACCCTGACGCCAGAAGCTTTTCCCCAGTTGCATCTAGAGGTTTTGCAAAACCTGATTAAAACTTTGTTGGGTTTAGGAGAAACCCACTTAGCACAAGAATTTCAGCAACGCGCCACAGATTTATTACGATGCTTGCTAAGTGAACTCAATGGCAAGGATGACAGCAAAAAAGCGATCGCACTGAAATTTGCAGGTTTTGGGCAGTTAGCAGTTGATATAGCTGTGCAGTCCGGTGAGTTAGCCCAAGCTTTAGAATTTGCCGAACACAGTAAAAATGCTTGTTTATCCTGGCTACTTTTTGGTTGGAGTGATGAGATTGTCTCACCTAGCTATGCCTCAATTCAAAAACTACTCAATCCCACAACTGCAATTATTTATTGGCATATCAGCCCTTGCACCTTACGCACCTTCATCCTTAAATACAATTCACCAGAACCTATCCCCGTCTTTACACCTGTACTCAATGTAGCAGCCATTGACGAAATGCCCCTACCCGAAGCGGTAGGAGCTAGAGTGGAATTTGAAGATTGGCTGGAAGATTGGAATCAACAATATCAGGAATATCGTAGCCAAGCTCAAGACAGACAAAACAAAAGCAAGCATTCCTGGCTAGCAGATATGGAACAGAGGCTATTCAAGCTGAAAAATATCCTCAACATTGCCGCGATCATACAAGAACTCGAAGATATCACCCAACTGATTTTAATTCCCCACCGTGACTTGCACAGATTTCCTCTACACGCCCTTTTCCATCTCTCCTATCCTTTCCCAGAAGAGAAAACTTACAATGATGGCTCTTACCAATATGAACTTTGGGACGCACAAAGTCTGGAGTCTATCATAATTACGTATTTACCTAGCATCCAACTAGGGTTGTCTTTAAAATCCGAACCCCTATGGCAGATCCACAACCAGCCATTACTGAGTGTCGAACATGCCAACAGTACAGGTTATCCGCCACTGAAATTTGCCGAACTTGAAACTGAAGCTATTAGCCAGATGTTCCATAGTGTCAAACGCATTCAAGGATCAAAAGCTACTAAAAAGCAGATAGAAAATTCTTTATATAATAATAGTTACAATATATTTCATTTTACCGGATATGGAATCAATAACTTTAGTGATCCTCCTCAATCAAAATTAGTATTAGCAGGTGACGATAAACTAACTCTAGAAGAAATTTGCATTCATCAAATCGCGCACTATAATCTTGTTACCCTCTCAGCTTGCGAAAGCGCCATAAATGGTAACCAAACTATCACCACTGAATATGTGGGTTTAGTCAGTGGTTTGATCTTTCAGGGAGTTTCCCATGTAGTAAGTACCCTATGGACTGTAGAATCTGCTGCCAGTGCCTTGGTGATGATAGAATTTTACCGACAAATTCAGCAAAATAAATCGGCAGCAGCAGCTTTGTCAGCAGCAACGGAATGGCTGAAAGAAGTGACTGCTAGTGAACTGAAAAAATGGTATTCAGATTTACTGAATAAACTGCCTCAAGAAGGATTAAGAATTAGGGCACATTTAGCAACAGAACTGTATAGAATTAGTAAAATGCCAGGAGATGAAAAGCTTTACAATCACCCTTATTATTGGGCAGGATTCACGGTTGCAGGTAAGTCGCTTCGCTCAAATTAAAAATTAAAAATTAAA
>CAZZXJ010000625.1:0-4025 GCA_964657905.1 uncultured Stigonema sp. | reverse complement strand
CTAGAAGAAATTACTCAACTTCAGCTACAAGCTGACGATCCAGAGGAACAACACATTCTAACTGGGGTAAGTTGGGAACAGTACGAGGCATTCTTATCTAGGTTAGGTGATAGTTCGGGGTATCGGATTACATATTTAGAAGGAGTGTTAGAGATTGTGTCGCCTTCACGTCGCCATGAAGTGAGCAAAAAAAATATTGGTAGGTTGTTAGAGGTTTATTTTGAAGAAACACGAACATCTTTTTGGGGACTGGGTTCAACCACGTTTCGCAAGCAAGAGAAAAAAGGTGGGAAAGAACCCGACGAATGCTACTGCATTGGCATCGAGAAGGAATTTCCCGATTTAGCCATTGAAGTCGTGTTCACTAGTGGCGGCATAGACGACCTAGAAGTTTACAAGCGTTTAGGAGTGAGAGAAGTTTGGTTTTGGCAAAACAATCAGTTTTCTGTCTATTCCTTACAAGGAAACAAGTATAAGCAAATCTCCAAAAGCGAGTTGTTGCCAGATTTGGATTTAGCGTTACTAGCAGAGTATGTTATGCAGCCAGATCCTCTTGAAGCCATGTTGGATTTCAGAGCAAAAATTCGCGGTGGCTTTGATGCGAAATAGCGATCGCATTCAAATTTCTCTAGAATTGACCCCAGAGCTTTTCGAGGTTGGTGCGATTCCAACGGGAAATGAGGCGGTATCCGTTGCAGCCTCTAGGTCTGGGAAGCTACGTTTACCCAGCTTTGCCAAGATTTAAACTAACGGCTTAAACAGATCCATCTTAAGAAGACGGGGAATTACGGCGCTGTTGTTAAATTTTACCCACTGCTTTTTTATAGAATTAGTATTACGATCTGTAAATAAACCATCACTTCCTACGGCAGTTTGCGGAGATTCTTTATGTTCATTGATGAACTAACACCAGTTTTTAAACAGTTTATCCAGCACCCACTTTCATTTACGGGCGGGTTCTTCTCTGGTTTACTTCGACTCAACCTGGGTGACGAACCTGTTAAAAGCTGGCTAGATCAACAGATCGTCTCAAATAACCACACTGCCTTTACCACTGATGCACATAATGGCAAAGCCGGTGGCCCTCAATCAATTGCGATTGATTAAAGGACTGAGTGGGGAGTGGTGAATCATTGGTGTCACTGATCACCAGTCAGCGAGCGCCAGTCCCCAGTTCAAGATTTTAGCTTTTTTTGGCAAGAAGCTAACCAATCTGGTAGAGGACTGGATTGACTCCTTACCTCAATCAAAACAGAAGGGACAAGCAGGTTAAAACCAGATCAAACGCGCTTTGATCCCCGGACTAAAGTTACGGGGCTTTCAGCATGGTTTTTGTAAAGTGCCATACTTGGAAAAATCTCACAATCAGTTATTATATGAGCGGATGCGAAATTTCAGCCTGACCATGGGTTAAATTGCAGATCATACAACTTTGTTGGTTGCAAGAACATACCATGATTGACTACTGGATGTAAGTTGTGTTTAAATTTCCTGCCATACCAAGTAGACCTACCCTTATAGGTTATCTGGGAATGGCGCTTGGCGTGGGGCAGACAAAAAGCGATTAATTTCTTTAGTTTATCTAAAATCACATCTCAGTTGTCAATTTACCTTTCTAAGATAGAGGCAGCAACCACGAGTTGCGACGCACGGGATGAACCAAATTAACATCCAGTCTCTAGGGAGGACTAAAAAAAATGGCTCAAGCGCCAGAATCTTTAGAGTTGCTTAGCAACGATAACGATATCACAGACAAGAGCTTAGATCGTGATTGTACAACATTATCCCGTCACGTCCTACAGCAACTTCAGAGCTTTTCGCCAGATGCACAGGATCTGAGTGCGTTGATGAATCGGATCGCTCTTGCTGGCAAACTGATTGCTCGTCGCCTCAGCCGTGCTGGCTTAATGGAAGGAGTTCTCGGATTTACAGGGGATGTCAACGTCCAAGGCGAATCCGTCCAAAAGATGGATGTCTATGCAAATGATGTATTTATCTCGGTTTTCAAGCAAAGCGGCTTAGTCTGCCGCCTAGCTTCCGAGGAAATGGAAGAACCTTACTACATTCCTGAAAACTGCCCCATTGGTCGCTATACCCTGCTATATGACCCGATTGATGGCTCATCAAACACCGATACCAATCTCAGTCTGGGTTCCATCTTCGCGATTCGCAAACAAGAAGGAAACGATCTCAACGGTGAGGCGGCTGACCTGCTATCTCCAGGGCGCAAACAGATTGCAGCAGGATATATACTGTATGGTCCCAGCACAATGCTGGTCTATACTATAGGAAAGGGCGTTCATTCGTTTACCCTTGATCCTAGCTTGGGGGAATTTATCCTCACCGAAGAAAATATTCGCATCCCTAACCACGGTTCAGTATATAGCGTCAACGAGGGTAATTTTTGGCAGTGGGATGAATCGATTCGGGAATACATCCGCTACGTCCATCGAACAGAAGGCTATACGGCTCGTTATAGCGGGGCAATGGTTAGCGACATCCATAGAATTTTGGTCCAAGGCGGTGTATTTCTCTACCCAGGCATACTACCGAAACCAGATGGTAAACTGCGCTTGCTTTATGAATCGGCTCCCTTAGCCTTTGTCATTGAGCAAGCAGGTGGTCGCGCCACTACAGGACATATGGATATCTTAGACGTGATGCCAAAAAAACTGCATCAGCGCACACCTTTGATTATTGGTAGCCCAAAGGATGTAGCAAAGGTGGAGTCTTTCATTCAAAATGGGCATTAGAGAGTGGTTAATCGTTGATTGTTGATTGTTAATTGTTAATAAAACAATCAACAATCAACAACTAACAACTAACAACAAAATCAGGAGTTAAACGAATACAGGTATGGCAAGTAATCGACTGTTGGAAATTAAAAAGTACGGTCAAAGTATCTGGATGGATAATTTGAGCCGTGATATTATTCAATCAGGTGAACTCAAAGACCTAGTGGAAAATAAAGGGATCTGCGGGATTACCTCTAATCCAGCTATCTTTGAAAAAGCGATCGCAGGCAACGTCATTTATGATGCCGACATCGAAGCCGGAGTGCGTGCTGGGTTACCGACCTACAAAATTTATGAATCACTGGCTTTTGCAGATATCCGCAATGCTTGTGATATTTTACGCCCTGTGTATGACGCATCTAAAGGATTGGATGGTTATGTCAGTATCGAAGTACCACCCACAATTGCTCATGATACTCAGGCAACAATCAATGAAGCACGCCGCTATTACCAAGAACTAGGTCGTGAAAATGTCATGATCAAAATTCCTGGCACAGAATCAGGTTTGCCAGCAGTTGAGCAGGTAATAGCCGATGGGATCAATGTCAACGTCACATTGCTATTCTCTATCACAAGTTACGTCAACTGTGCTTGGGCATATATTAGTGGCTTAGAAAAACGGGTGGCAGAAGGTAAAGATATCAGCAAAATCGCCTCTGTCGCCAGCTTCTTCCTCAGCCGGATTGATAGCAACATTGACGGTAAGATTGATGCCAAGTTGGCCAAAGGCGTTGATGACATTACCGTCGAAGCCAAGCTGAAAGATGTCAAAGGGAAAGTAGCGATCGCCAATGCTAAGATTGCCTATCAGGAATACAAAAAGATTATCAATAGCGATCGATGGAAAGCCTTGGTAGCAAAAGGTGCAACAGTGCAGCGGTTACTTTGGGCAAGCACCAGCACCAAAGACCCCCACTACAGCGACGTTATGTATGTCGATGAGTTAGTTGGTCCCGAAACCGTTAACACCCTCCCACCTGCGACCATTGAAGCTTGTGCTGACCACTGCGATGTAGCAAGTCGCATTGAAACAGACGTAGATCAAGCCTACAAACTGATAGAAAACCTCAAAGACCCAGACATCAACATCGACATCAACAAAGTGATGGACGAACTACTCGTCGAAGGCATTGACAAATTTGTCAAGCCCTTCCAATCACTGATGGACTCCTTAGAAACCAAGGTGAGAAAGTTGTCGCCAGTGTAGGAATGGGGCATGGGGCATGGGGC
>CAZZXJ010000624.1:0-4025 GCA_964657905.1 uncultured Stigonema sp. | reverse complement strand
CCTTACCTGACACCGTTACAAGAAAAGTTGTTGGGTGTTTTGGAACAGGAGTATGTGATCGCTCTTTAATTGCCGAAGACTTTAATTAACTTGGAGTTGGCATCCAGCCCAATTACCTCTACCATTTCACTCTCACATCAAGGTCGCAAACATCGATTCCTCAAACTGCATCGCTACTTTATACTCGACAATTGATGTTGCTAATGTCGAGGTCCGCCGCGATCGCCACTTCACCCTGCCCAGTCCTTACACAAAACTGAGCCACAGCACCGTTATCGTCGCTACGGACTGCAAGTCAGGGGAATAGCCCAATTGCAGCAGTCGCTATGATGCGTTGTTTTGTCTTCCGCAAGGTTTCTTTTACCGTGCAGTCAATGGTGAACTCCCCGAATGGGCTAGGGCTACTGGTAAGGGGATGTGGGGGTGCGAAGCGCTATGAGATCCTAGGTTAAACGTCTATCTAGAGTATGTTTACAAGCGTATAGTGACGTAACTTGCAAATGTTTGAAAACGAGAAGCATGATACTCTTTAGTTGATTCAACAACATCTTTAAAATTACTAATAGCTTGAACTGCATCCTCATTACTATTTAGGCTTTTTTTAACTGCTGGAACTAGTTGCTTACAAAAAGCAATAGTAACATCCATTATTGGTTCCCAAATTTTTTCCGCATTTTCTGGTGAACATTTTGTATCAAAAGAAACTCTAAAAAAATTTGGAACGGGTTTCCCTAAGAAGGTTTCGAGACACTTTGCAATTGCTGAGGTAAGTAAGAAGTGAGCGCCTCTTCTTTGTAAAAAATCTAACTGTTGAGTCTCGGCTTCAGACAGAGAACCCGTTTTCTTAGCATCTATAAGCCGGAGTTTTTTAGATTCTACACACCGAAGTAAAGAATATACAAATACAATATGTTCTGCTGATGTTTGTTCTGAAAAATACTTAGAGTAAACTTTGTCTATTGTCCAAATATCAGACTTGTTGTTATATGCTATTACAGGATCTTGATGAAATGCTGCAAGAGCTTGAGCAACAGTATCAGATGCTAATAAGTTAGACGGACGGCGAATCACATCTTCAGAACCACCTCGTCTACCACCGTGGTAAGTTGTATTTGGAATCTTCGTAAACTCTTCACGAAGGCGACGCTGAATTGGATCGTTACTGCGGAAGTCAGATGCCTCAACTACGTTTTGGCTGTTATTATATTCTATTATGCTTCTTATAGTATTAATGTTGTTACATCTTACAAATCTAGCTTGTACTCTTCCTGTACTATCAGGTGGAGTTTCTAAGCTTCCCAAGGCTCCTGTAGTTTGCGCTCCATTAACAATCGAAATACCTGTAATTTCAAGCATTATTTTGCTATCATATTCTTGATTATTACCAGTAGATTCATACTCTTTAAAGTCTGATACTATAGCTGTTATACCATTATTATAAACCCAGAAATGATTAGGATCATCTTTAGCAGTAATTTTGATTCCATGATTGATATTATTACTACTTTTTCTACTACCAAGATAGCCTCTTACATTTGCAGAGAAAAGTTGATCGGAGTATTGCTTAAAAACCTGATGTAGCCATTTTGTAGGAACAGATGTAACAAATGCTTCCCAATCATTACCTGATATAGTATAGCCACCGGATATAAGAACACTCAACTTATCTGTAACTAAAATAGGAGCTTCTAAAGCTTTATACCATTCATTTAATGTTTCTTTACCTACTTCAAGAGTACTTACATTTTCAACTTCTGAACTTGGAAATTGGGTTTTAAGAGCATTGTTAACCGTTTGTTCCACCATTTGTAGTTCAGCTTTAACATTTTGTGACTCAGGTAAGTTGTGGACATACCAAAACTGTACAAATCTGATATTATTATCTTCTAATGCAGATCGAACTTCTCCTGCTGCAGATCTAAGTCCTTCAGGTAATACATCAATGGGAGAATTTAATAGCCATGCTGCTGCAGTATTTAAGTCAGAGGCTTTATTAGATGGTGCAGCTATTTTATGAATATCTTTAGCCATATATGTTTGTATAACAATGATGTATCCTGCATTGTTATCTACATAATTGGACTTTGGACAAAAAAGAAGTGTTCGCGTAAATTACTCGCGAACTTGAAATCTAGGCATCATAAATTACCCCAGTTATTTTTAAAACTGAGTCCAACTGAGTTAAACGGCTAAAGCCTAAGAAAATTTACGCGGCTTTTTGTTTATCAGGTGTTGATTTTGACTGCTTCTTGATAACAGGATGCTTAGTGCGTTGCGTTTGAGTCTGACCTTGAACTCGACCGATTGAATTTCCTCGGGTTTTGGGAGAACGAGCGGGTGTACCAATCTCTGAAATAATTCTCGGAAAATCGCGTTGCACGGTACTGGGAGTCATGATTGTATCACTTTGAGGTTTTAAGTAACGCTCCCAGGGTCTAGGTAGGTGTGTTGCTAAATCTTTTGCCGCCCAAAGTTGTGCGTAAGCAAGCATTACTAAACGTATCCAATTTTCCTCATGCAAGACATCTGGAGTTTGAAACTCCGTCATCAACAAACGCTGCTTGCTAAATCGCAGCATGTGTTCAATATCAAACCTTTGTCTATAGCAATGGTTTGCAACTGTAGGTGAGATTTCTCCACGTTGCTCACCTATGACAATTAACCACATGGGTTTCCAGAGAGAATTGTCAGTATCATCACTTACATGAATCCTAATCAAAGTGAAGGGATGACGGTACATTTTTTGGTGCTTGGTTCCCCTCATCAACATTTGATGCCAAGCGAGTATGGTGATGTTTAAAAGACGACCCTTACGGGTTGTCTGCTGAATTTGTGTTGTCTCATCGGGAGAGTGCCAAGTTTCAACATCAGCTAAATTAAACCGTTCACCGTATTTTTTTGGACAACCACGTTTTTTCTTTGACTCGTCAACGGGTGGAGATTGGTAGAAAATTCGATTACTACGAACTCTGGCTATCACTACCAAATTTTTGTGTTTGGACTGTTCAAACAGAAATGAACGCTGACTATAGGCGCTATCTGCTACTAAGACGCACAATTTTTCCTGCCAGGGCAGTGATGAATCAGAGATCACAGATGAAATTTGTTCACTACCCACATCAACACCAGTTTGATCAAGTGATACCCTTTCTCCTGATATTGGTATTGACCAAGGGGCTGCAAAGGCAGTTTCTTTCTCTGGTAAAATAGAAAGTATCGAATAAGAATGACCAATATTAATAGGTTTGTTACCCTTGATAGTATTTGGCTGGTAAATATACCCACGTTCAGCTAAAGTCCTCGCGTAAGGACGCGGATGTGGTGTTGTATCCATTGCAAATAAGTAAAAAGGGCGTTCTTGTGGTTGCTTAATTAACTCAGACACCACCCTGATTAAGTTATTGGGTTCTTCTTGTTCTTCAACTTCATTGTTTTTCTCCTGAATATTTGTATTAAATGATGCTTTGATAGCTTTATAAATAGAGTTATAGCTTCTGGGAAACAAAGGACTTAAAGATAACTCAGCAATTGAATTGGCTCCCGTATTCCCCGCAAGCGCATCCAATAAATCCATACAGGCATCACTACATGATTCAAAACAGTTGTAAATTTTTTGTCTAAAATCTTGAAATTGCGCTATTAATTGATTGTTATTAAATTTCGGCATAGCCATCAGTATTTACCCAAAGATACTTTGTCGTTGATATTACTATTTGTTGGGGGTCTGGTGGCTATCCTTTTTTCTATCCGAGCTAAAGCAAGCGAAATTAATAAGTTTTTCTGACAATTTTTGTCCCAAATCAAATAAGTAATATCACCAAAGAACATAGATTTTTGTATTACTTTACCTACTTGAGTCTCTAGTAGGGTCAGCAGATTTGATAAAAGAGGCGAAAAACTATAAATAAGATTAATCATTTTGTGTTCGCGAGTATCATACGCGAACAAGTCTTTTTTGTCCAAAGTCCAAGAGAGTGGATACCAGCAGCAGTTGCTAGCTCAAACTGAGTCAAGTTGAGTTCTTT
>CAZZXJ010000623.1:0-4036 GCA_964657905.1 uncultured Stigonema sp. | reverse complement strand
TCTAGTAGACTCGTCATTGTCAAAAATATCTCCCATTCTGTTTCAAATGACTACAATTAATCCGCTAATGCACTGCTAAAAAATATACTGGGTCTTTAGCTATTTAAGAATCCCCGCCCTGAGTCCCGTAGGGCAGGGGGGGGAAGTTCAAGATTACCACACTGCTATTTATGCTGATAGATCAGTTGTGACTATTGCTAACTGTTAGACATGGGTTGCTGTTCAGGAAACATACATTTATCAGAATCACAACCGCTTGGACCTGCTTCAGTCAGTTCGCCAGAGTCGTAGCGCATAAGAACTTCATGAAAATCATTTGTCCGGCGACGGTTCAAAACATCTTGAGTTAATTGGTAATACTGCTCCTTACTCACTGGCTCAAATGGTAACCGTGGGAAAGATTGATGGTCATCAAACCTTCCTAAAAGTGCTGCTGAAATGTAGCCTTCGTCATCTTTAATTGCTTGGTAAATTCGCCCACCTAGTGGTTCAATGTCTGCTTCTCGCATCTCTATTGTTGCCGAGACGTTGTGAGTAGCATAGTGTTTGAATACCTGGTGATAAAAATCGAATTGGGTGCAAGCGTCAAACTTAGAAATATCAATTTCCGAAGCACCGGGTAGGTTAGCCCAAGAAACTTCTACCGGAATTTCAATCAGCCATTCGCTGACTCTTTGGTCGAAGGGATCGTTTAACAAATTGCCTTGTTCATCTTTATCAGATTGGGAAGGAATCACATTGTAGCCGTAGTCAATACAAGCTAAAGCTACCGGGTCATTTTTACGGAAGGTGATCCGCCGAATAAATCTTTGTGCTTTCGGAGGGTGCCATCCAGGACTAGCACCAGTTAACAAAGATTTGGTGCCACTCGGTTGAACTGTGGTGCAGCGATTTGGACGTTTGATATTGTGGCGATCGCAGTACTCCCAAACAACGCGATGTACAATATTTTTCCAGAAACTAAGGTATTCCTCCTCCCGTCGCTTAAACGCCAATCCTTTTGCAGTAGCGGGTCTTCCTTTTGCCCACCAGCGCAACCAATCAACCCCAAAAGCATGGACAAAGAAATCAAATAAGCCTGTAAAGGAAACACCCACAATAGGGTCTAATTCCCGGCTGTATTGGTAGCGGGGTTCAAGAAATTTGTGATGCAAAAGTGCTGCTACAGATAGTGCACCTGCGGTAAAAGCCTCCTCCTGTTCTTTGTCGTTGTCCGGGTCAATTTGATTCAGGTGAATTTCACTGAGATTACAGTGAAAATTAGAGCCAATAATTTCCAATTTTGTTACCCTAGAGGCTTTTTATCCTCTAGTTCTACGAGTTCCTAATTCCTCGTAGTTCCGACTATATTTTCTACTAATGATTGAAAATAGCATTAGTAGCCGGAGACTCGTGGAGCCGTTCTTAAGAACGGGGGTAAAACCCAGATTATATTCTTTTTAAACGCCAACGTTGAATTGCTAATCTTATTGTTCTGTCTGAAACACCTAAAATATCAGCAATATTAATATTTGATAAACTTTGTTTTAAAAATATTTCAACGTTCGACAGATTGAGTAGTTTGACCAATGTAAACTTTATCGTTTACTCGGTTACGAATTATATAAATACTACCCTTCTGTCTATTCATGCTTTAAAAAGGTTCACTCTCTAGTCTGTACGGTGTCAAAGGTACTTTAATTCCTCTGATTACCTCGGTATTCCCAATCTCAGGGTTCACCGAATTTCTCCGGTTTTTAACGTGAGGCAAAACTATCTACCACACGGGTTTAAAGCGTAGCGAGCTAAACGATGTTCTAGCTCATCTTCTGGCATTTGCGGATAATGCTCTTGTAACCAATCTTTGCCTTTGCCCTCGGTATAGGCTTGGAGAAAATCAACTTTTTGTTCAGAATTTCTCAAGAGGTCACAGTTGGCTCTAGCTACGGCTTCACCAGCCCATTGAATGGCTCCCTCACCACTGTAATACTGTTTACGGACGGCATCCAAACATTCATCTAATGTCGGCTTTTTGTGAAAAACTCTTGTGTGGTTTGCCATTCTAAGAGCATCACGCTCTGGATCAATTCGCCAATTGCCATTTTCATCTTGTTGCCATAAATTATCTTTGGCATTAGCTCCTAGCTTATCATTAGAGTCAAACTGGCGAATTCCTGCGCTTCTTCTAATATTGCCGGCGACAATTGTGACAGCTGCTTGATCAATTAACAAACAACATTCAACTGAATTTAATTGTCGTCCTACAGCTTTATTAAGAATGGACGCACAACGCTCATAAAGTTCAGGCAATTTCACAGGATTAGCAACGCCGCCAAAGCCTTTAAGAGTTTCTCCGGCTTTCCGTACGTCGTTAAGATCGACAATCACTTGAACTTCTCCGGAAAATCGTTCATCAGTTGAAAGTTCCAACAAGGTTTGGTATGACTTTACCCAACCTTGACGGCTATCTCCAACGTAAATGGTAACGCGATCGCCCTCTATGTTTACTTGTGTCTCCTCACGACGTGAAGGGCGAGGAGTCATGCCAATCTCACCCTGCACTTGTACGACAAGACGATTGCGGATGGGGGGTAAACCAGTTGTATATTTTGGTTCTATAACCGCTCCAGTACCACAACCCATCATCGCCAAATCCATCATCAACCCAAAAGCACTCCAGTCTTGGAGGTTGGTAGAGGTGCAATTATATGCCCCAGAAAAGTTTTTTGCCCTTGCTTGCCAATCTGTGCCACCAACCCATAACCAGCGTCCACTGGGTAGAGCTTTTAAGTTTCGCTGCATCCGCTCTAGGATATCAGCTTCTTGGGGAAGTAGCTTCCCGATGTTGATTAAGGCAGTGATGGTGCGATCGCACACCTGATCCCATGTCTCCCTGATTGGGGCGACTCCTCTGCGGCTATATGTCCTAAAAAACACAGGATTGGCAGCTGGGGAAGATTCTGGAAACTTTGCACTCTGACGTTTTCGTTCAAGCTCGCGAACCATAACTCAAGTCTTGTTGCTCATTCATGGACAGATTAAGACTATACGCTAACTAAAAGTGAGGGTAAAGAGTGAAAAATTGTTAGATTTGCGTGCTTGTCAATTGCTACACCAATTGCCGTAAAATTGTATACTGCCATACATGAAGTTATCTACCTACTCAACTGCTGGGATGCATGCCAGCATTGGTATTCATCATTTTTAATTTTTAATTTTTAATTCTTTATCATGACTATTACCCCTTGGCTCAAGCCTCTCGCCCAAGCGCTTGAGTACAACCGCAGCCAGCCCTACTCCCGCTACTTTCAACTAGCAACTGTCCAAGCTGATGGTCGCCCTGCTAATCGTACCGTTGTCTTTCGGGGCTTTCTTGGTGATACCAACCAACTCAAAACCATCATAGACACTCGTAGCCAGAAATTTGACCAAATACTCCATCAACCTTGGGGAGAAGCTTGCTGGTACTTCACTGAAACTCGCGAACAATTTCGCCTTGCAGGAGAATTGACTCTCATTGACGCCAATTATCCTGATCCCGGACTCCAACACGCTCGTCAGTCAACCTGGAAAGACCTTTCAGACAATGCTCGTTTACAATTCGCTTGGCCCCATCCTAGTCAATCCAGAGCTAACTCAGAAGCTTTCTCACCGCCTCTCCCCGATCCAGCTAGCCCCCCACCAAACTTTTGCTTATTGTTACTCGATCCAGTGAAAGTAGATCACCTGGAATTACAAGGCGATCCCCAAAACCGCTGGTTTTATCTGCGCTCTGAGTCTCAGGTTTGGTCTACTATGGCGGTTAATCCGTGAATTACCCAAGGCGACAAGTTTGGCAACGCATGTTGTAGCGGACGAGTGCGGATGCAGCCAATAAATATTTGTATAGTGCGTAAGTCCTAAGTGCGTTCAAAGTTTCAAGCCGAAGCCAAGAGGATGTTGTTGGCGAATTACTGAAAACACCATTAAGTAGGCTGGGCAGTGCCCACCTCAATACGGTTTGGATAAGATAATTTACGAGCGCGATCACCTCTGTAGAGACGCGAAATTTGAGCCA
>CAZZXJ010000622.1:0-4049 GCA_964657905.1 uncultured Stigonema sp. | reverse complement strand
ATTACGAATTACAAATCCTTCCAGGTTGCAAAATATACACACCAAGAATGTCCATCGGCAGTTGGGGTGTAACCTGAATTGCTCCTTCTTTAGTAATTGCTCTGACGCGCTTGTGGCTTTGGGAAAGTTCGTGCGATCGCTCTTGTGCAAACCGTTCCAAATCGTCTTTTAGCTCATCAATTCTTTCGAGCAATTCTGTAATTTCCTGCTGTTTTAAGGCTTTAGGTGTATCACTTACCGGAGTTGCTTGTTGCAGCAGCGACATTGCTTGCTGTGGTGGAAGCCAAACAGGATTAGACGGAGAACCAGTAAATCCAACTACCACACACTCTTCCGCCAGTTGTTCGTAGTTGCGCTTCAGCGCCACAACAATATGCCGCACCCGTAATAACAACAATGTCGTTCGCTTCTCAACAGCATCTGTCGTGGTAAACCCGCACCGTGATGCTAGTAGTCGCGTTGTAGCCCCTGACATTGCATTCTCCAAGATGTATCGTGCCAAACCTTCAACCAGAGGGTGATTCCGTCCCACATATTCCACTGCTTCCGGTGTAGGAGTTGTAAAGGAGAGTAAACGCGACTTATCCCCTAGCAATGGTTTGAGAACATCAGGGATTGTTGGTAACAGCCATCCATGCTTTTTCTTGATTAAGGAACAGGAGAGGCGATCGCAGGCTGACTTCACAAACCGCTCCACATCCTCTTCATCGCCTAAAATCTGGTCAGAGTCCATCAATTCCTGTTGCACTTCCTCAGGTTTGATGGTGCGTTGAGCAAAGCGGGTGCGGCTGATTTTTTCTCTTTCTACGGCTTTATTCCAACTCTGATGAACTTGCTCAATGGGGGATTCTCTCTCATCCAACAAATCCAGCAGCGACAACTGCACCGCATCCGTAGCGCGGTCAAACAGAGACTTAAATACAGCTTCCGATACAGTGGTGCTGTCCATGGGTACGGGAACGGTAATTCCTAAAGTCTTGTGAATCTGCACCGCTTTACGAATCAGCACTTCCAACACTGCACCATCCACAGGATTATCTTGACCGTAAATCAGGCGACACTTAACCTGAGATGAAGTTTGCCCGTAGCGATCAATACGTCCTTCACGTTGCTCAAGTCTATTAGGATTCCACGGTAAATCGTAGTGTATGACAGCGTTGAAGTGCGTTTGCAAGTTCACCCCTTCACTGAGACAATCCGTAGCAACTAACACTCGCTGTTCATAGGACTTCAATTCTTTCAGGCGGATTTCCCGTTCATCCTCAGATTGTTCTCCAGTAATAGCAATGACCCGAATTTGACTACCCTTTTTCTCCAACTTTTGCTTGAGCGCATCAGCAACATACTTCGCCGTGGCGATGTAGCGACACCAAATAATTGGGTTGTAATTGTCCTTGATCAGAGATTCAACAGATGCGATGCATGATTGCAACTTCTGGTCTTTATCACCTTGCAACTTCTGTGCCGCCTGCACAAAAGCTTTCATCTTACGCCTGTTTAATTCGTAATTATTAACTCCTTGTTCAACTACCAGAGTTGGAGAAGCGTCAACTATTTTCTCTTGTTCTGTGGAGTCATAAACATAAGAACTCATCAAGTCTTCGTCTAATTCGTAATTCGTAGTTCGTAATTCGTAATTAAGTTCCGAATTGCGAATTAAAGCTGTGATCGCCGCAGCAGGCGAAGACATTACACAACGAATCAACGCCAACGCCGACCAATACCGTCCCCGACGTTGGGCATAGCTCATTTCTTTGGTAGTAGTTTTAACTAACCCACGAGCAAAATCATAAACATCATCGAATAGAGTCCTATAATCCTTCGATAACTTGTAAGGTTGTTCCTCGGAGTCTCTTTCTGGGAAAGGCGTTTCATTACCCAACCATAGCTTGACATCTGCCCGCCGTCGTTGGATAAAATGACCAGCTAAACTGTCCCGTTGGGGTTCCGTGAGTTTATCCAAAGTCAACTGCTCAAACTCCGGTTTAACCAATCCCAGAAGAGACAAAAAAGCGGATTCAATCCCACTGTGAGGAGTCGCGGTGAGTAATAGTAAATGCCGTTCTGCTTTATTCGCTATTTCCGCAATCAGCTGGTGGCGTTGCTGCTGAGATGCACTTTTATTGTTTCCTCTAGCACAAGTATGCGCCTCATCCACAATCACCAAATCAGGGCAGTGTGTGATAAAACTTGCACGGCGACGCTCAGCCTTGGCATAGTCTAGACTAACAATCAGGTGTCGATAGTAACTAAAAACATGAGAACCATTTGGCACATCCCGCTCTAACTTAGAAGCAGTACCAGAACGTACCACCACAGCATCAATATGGAACTTTTCCCGTAACTCCTGCTGCCACTGATCGCATAAATGAGGAGGACACAGCACTGCTAATCGCTTCACCTCACCCCTGTCCAACAACTCACGTGCAATTAATCCAGCCTCAATGGTCTTGCCAATTCCCACATCATCGGCAATTAGTAGGCGCACCGTATCTAATTTCAGTGCCATCAACAGGGGAACTAACTGATACGGACGGGGACGCAGCGATAAACGGCCTAAACATCGAAACGGTCCCGCACCACTGCGAAGCAAAAGACGTGCCGCATCCATCAACAAAAGTGCCGCTTCATGGTCTTGTACTTGTTCCCCTTTGGGTAGCGGAAAAGTTGCGGCTGTCATCGTTTCCAGCCCAAGCTGCCGATAAAGTCCAGTGATTTCGTCTTCATTCCCACTCAGCGGACGCAAGCGGATGATGTCCTGATTTTCATTCGGCAAAACAACCCACTGGCGATCGCGACAGCTTACTATAGAACCAGGTGTGGGATTTAAGGTATCGATCATCTTTCCCCTGTGTTGGAGAGTAGGTAGCAGAAAATAAGCAGTAAGGACAGATTCCCGACTACCAACCACCGACTCCCGATGTTTAAAATTTAATACATACTTCTTATCGTTTTATTGTTCTATTGACTACTGTGGCATTAGAATAATTACTGAAAATAAATAAAAAATTAAATTCTACTTGGATTACTTAAGTAAGTTTTTGAGAAAAGTATCCGCTCTTCTCTCTCCAGATACTTAGTTAATAATTTATATAAGTAATTATACGGTATACTTAAGTAGCGACTTCAGACAAATAATTGTCTTGTTGCGAAAATTAAAAAAGCTTGAGTTGCAGGCAATAAGCAATTCCGTAGACGCGCTGCGCTATCGCAGCGTTAGCGTTAGCGTTGCGTTCGGGTACACCAGCAGAGGAACGAGCGTCACCCGAAGGGCTTCCCGCAGGGTATGGTAGCTTTATTTCAGCGCCCCCTGTACTAGTACAGGGGGCGCTGAAATAAGCTGACCATATGCAATCTTATAAGACCAGCCCTTTCAAGGTGGTGAAATTCGGAACGAAGATTGGTTATTTCAATCTTCAAAAAGCCCAAAATCTGAGCAGAGGATTCAAGGTGGTAGCGCTGAAACAACGTACCCTCGTTAGTCACCTTGAAAGGGCTAATCTTATAGGACTTACGCACTATACGCTCTTGAGCATCATGTGGATAACGGAATTCGGTCGTTTCATCTCGTAGAATTGACCACATGGTAAGGGCGCGGAAACCGCGCCCCTACGGTAAGGTGGTCTACCCAAATGAATATTGCGCTCCGCAGCCTGACTCATTCCACTGCATACTTGACTATTTCTGTCAATGCGTAAGTCCTATCTTATTAAAAGCCTTATTTTCTTGGCTTTTGAATGAGTGACTTTTGACGAACGCCTTGCGGTACTATAGCAGTTCTCATATGAATGAAGTACACCCAACTAAAAAAGGAGTCAGGAGTCAAGAGTCATTCGTCAGGATAACTCCCTATTCTGGCTCCTGAGTACCGCTCACAGGTGTAGTGCAAGCAATTAAGAACCGCTATAGTACACGACGGCGGAAATAAAGCAACCATTCAGAATCATCGAAAAGCTTGCATCATAAGCTTTTAGGACTTACGCACTATACGCTCTTGAGCATCATGTGTATGACGGAATTCGGTCGTTTCATCTCCTAGAATTGACCAC
>CAZZXJ010000621.1:0-4052 GCA_964657905.1 uncultured Stigonema sp. | reverse complement strand
GATTTCGTGGGCATGGGGCATGGGGCATGGGGTGCGTTACCTATGCCCTATGCCCGAAACGGCAATGCGTCGATTCCTCCCACCCCTACAAGGAGTGGGATTCCTCGCCGTTTTCTTTGACGATTCTTTGGCAGCGATCGCACTGCGTTCTGTGTTGGAATACTTTGGGTACTCTGTGGCGATGTTCAAGCTTTACCAAAAATAACATTGACACAAGCAGGGGCGATTGCTGCCACTTATTCTGTCTTCCTACGACAATAAAAAAATAGGGTAATCCTGTTTCCCTAGCTACCATAAAAAATACTTATATTCTATGACTATTGAAAGAGTTCCCACGCCAAAACACTATCCCAAGGCTGAGTTTGCGCGACGAGGTATGGCATTAGGGATTGATTTCCTGATTGTTTGGTTGGTCAGTTCCATATTTGGCAGCAGCGAACCGGGCATTCAAGTTGTTCAGATACTGGTTTTTGTTATAGGTTGGCTGGTTTTGCGGGTGCTAATGGTGTATAACAATCAGGGGCAGAGTTTGGGGCGTTGGGCTTTCGATGTCAAAGTGCTGGAAGTTGAACGAGGAAAGGTTCCAGATTTGGAGGCACTTTTAAAGCGAGAGGGGATAGTGGGTTTGGGTGCGCTTTTGGTTTCCATTGCCCTAGGCAACATCATACCCAACCCCACTGCTATACTGCTAGTGATTCCCCTAGCTATTGACTGTGGTGCAGCTTTTTCTGATACCCAGGTGCGGCAAGCTTTGCATGATCGCGCCAGCAGGACTATGATAGTTTCGTCGCGTCGAGGCTATTCGCTAGATATTAAAGTCAAGCGATTAGTTGACAAATTGCGGCGCAATGTGCGAAAATGAATATTTGTGTTAATTGTCTTCTGGCTCAACTGATTGTAAGATTATGGCTAAGAGTAAAGGTGTCCGCATAATAGTGACACTAGAATGTACAGAGTGTCGCACTAACTCAGATAAGCGTTCTGCTGGTGTTTCACGCTATACCACTACTAAAAATCGTCGCAACACCACCAACAGGCTAGAACTAAAAAAGTTCTGTACCCATTGCAACAGACATATCGTTCACAAGGAAATTAAGTAAAGATGAGTTATTACCGTCGTCGCCTGTCTCCAATAAAGCCAGGAGAACCAATAGATTATAAAGATGTAGATTTATTACGTAAGTTCATCACGGAACGAGGTAAGATACTGCCACGCAGGATTACTGGACTAACTGCTCAGCAACAGCGAGAGTTGACATTTTCAATTAAACGCGCTCGGATTGTGGCTTTGTTGCCGTTCATTAATGCGGAAGGCTAAGTCAATTTTGAACCGCAGATGGAGAGAAGTCTGAGCGGTGGAAGCCGCCGCTTAGAACTTCGGAGCAGATGAACGGGGATAATAAATATAGGTTATATATTTTACCTGCGTGTATCGGTGAGCAGATCTCTCGGAGGGTTTCTCGGAAGTTCGCACTCGTTGGAAACCCTCCTTGCGACTTCTCTTCTCCGAAAGAAACTGCCGTGGTTGCAATTGGGGATTTTAGATGAGCCAAAAGAAGCCGTTGTTTCTGAGTCCAAAATCTAAAATCCAACTAAGGGTGTAAAATAGGTTCCTAAGTTTAAAATTAGCGGATTTAGGATTTGATACCAGTTGTTTAATCCAAAATCCAAAATCCAAAATCTAAAATCTTAATTAATTGCGAGGCTTGTGGACAAGGGGACGCTAGTTGAATTTCGGATAGGTAGCGATCGTCGTCTGGGTGTAGTAGATCGTCCTGACGGCAAAGCCCGTTGGTTTGTAGTAGATGAACGGGGTCAATCCCACAGTCTCGCACCTCGACAAATTACCTACACAGTTACAGGACTTACTTACAAGCCTTCGCAAATCCCGCAATTTCTAGAGGATCTAAAGCCTTATTTAGATCCATCGACTTTGGAGGTGGCTTGGGAATTACTGGTTGAGGGTGGAGAAACAGTCACACCAGCAGAAATGGCGAATCTGCTGTTTTCGGAATCAGAAGTACCACAGTGTTACGCCGCCTATTGCTTGTTATCAGACGACAAAATCTACTTCAAGCAGAAGGGAGAAGCTTACGAACCGCGATCTGGCTCTCAGGTGGCAGAACGTAAACACCAGATGGAAGTAGAAGCTCTAAAAGCTAGAGGACAGCAGGAATTTTTGGATCGTGTAGAGCAAGCACTTAACGGTGTTGCAGTGGAGTGGCAACGTCCTGATCGCCAACGTTTGGAAGCACTGGAAAAATATGCAACATTGCTTGCTGACGTGGTGCGTGTGGGGCTAAGTTATGACTCTCTGGCGCGTGCCTATCCTCCAAGTGCATCAGTTCTAGAAACCATGACAATGCTGAGTCGTCCCGCAACCCCCCAAGGAGCCTTTCAACTGTTAATGGATTTGGGTTGGTGGAGTCCGAATGAGAACTTATTTCTGCGTCGTTCGTCAATCCCGGTTCAGTTCCCAAGCAAGGTATTAGAAGTGGCGCAACAGCGTTTTAATTCTCCTTCGCCAGACCAAGATGCAAACCGTCTAGATCTGACAAAACTGAAGGTGTACACAATTGATGATGAAAGTACTACCGAGATAGACGATGGTCTGAGTTGGGAATTACTCCCCGATGGGAGGGAGCGACTGTGGGTGCATATCGCTGATCCCACACGGATGCTGATACCAGAAGATGAATTAGACCTAGAAGCTAGAAAACGAGGCAGTACAGTTTATTTACCGACGGGAATGATTCCCATGTTCCCAGAGGTATTGGCAACTGGACCAATGAGTCTGGTGCAGGGACATGTTTGTTGTGCCCTAAGTTTTGGGATAGTTTTAGATCAAACTGGGGCAGTTGAAGATTATAGCATTCATGCAAGTATCATTAAGCCGACTTATCGCCTAACCTACGAAGATGTCGATGAAATGCTAGAGCTGGGGGTGCAGGCGGAACCAGAAATTGAGGCGATCGCGACTTGGGCAGAACGGCGCAGAGCATGGCGGTATGCTCAAGGAGCAATCAGTATCAATATGCCCGAGGCGATGATTAAAGTTAAAAATGACGACATCAATATTGAAGTTTTAGATGACTCTTCGTCCCGGCAACTGGTAGCAGAGATGATGATTCTCGCAGGTGAGGTTGCTGCCCGCTACGGTCGAACTCATAACATTCCTCTACCCTTTCGCGGTCAGCCACAGCCGGAATTACCTCCTGACGAAGAATTACTCCAGCTCCCACCAGGGTTCGTCCGTGCTTGTGCTATGCGTCGCTGTATGCCCAAGAGCGAAATGAGCATCAGCCCTGTACGTCACGCTGGTTTGGGTTTAGATACCTACACTCAGGCGACTTCTCCCATTCGCCGCTACAGCGACTTGCTGACGCACTTTCAACTTAAAGCCCATCTACGCGGTGAAGTTCTCCCCTTTTCTGCGGAACAACTTAAAGAAGTCATGATGTCTGTTTCTACTATCACCCAAGAGGTGACGATGGTAGAACGGCAAACTAACAGATATTGGGCTTTGGAGTATCTGCGTCGCCATCCAGATAACGTTTGGCAAGTTACTGCGCTGATGTGGCTTCGGGAAGACAGCAACTTAGCATTGATCATGTTAGAGGATTTGGGCTTACAATTACCAATGTTTTTCAAACGAGATGTGAGATTGGGTGAACAACTGTTAGTCAAAGTGAGTCACTCTGATCCCCTTAAAGATATGATTCAGTTTCAGGAAATAATTTATCAAGAAGCGCAGACAGCGATGAATTAAGACCTACGGTAGTAGGAGAAATTTAATAGTTCACCCTCAGAAAATGTAAATTCGTTTTCCTGAAAATGAGTGAGAGACTGCTGATTAATTCCTGATTTCTTTAGTTGGGTTTCAAGAGTGCGGGTCAGAATCGTCATCTGATGCCAACGAATTAATTCTGGTTGATAATCAACTAACCACCCCAATTTATCTATTAATTTTTTATCCAACTTTACTAAAGTATCGATAGGGCAGTTCAACAAATTGATACCCCATTCAATGAACAGGGTGTGGGGTGTGGGGT
>CAZZXJ010000620.1:0-4074 GCA_964657905.1 uncultured Stigonema sp. | reverse complement strand
CTATCAACCTTTACATACCCTTAAGCTATGACGGGAAAGACAAAGTAGATCTGTGGTCGTACTTTGTGTATAGGCTGTAATCAACCTCCATTTTTTCTGTCAATCGACTGATTAATTCCTCTAACTGTAATCACCTAAACAAGTGAGACGGCTGTGCCAAAAGGCAACGACTTCGTCGAACGCGCTTTGGCGGTTCATTAAAAAAAATAATTTTCACCATTCAAATAGGACTGCTATATACATAAAATTATTAATTGAAAAAATCTAAAAAATCACCTTTGGGTAGATGTAAATGGTGCAGGTTATTGTTAACGAACTCAGCCGCTGCCAGTCCAGAAAGCATCGCATCTTCCACAAGATTACCGCCACACCAATCACCACAACATACCAAAGGTAGAGAAGTACCAGCAGATAAACAAGCGTACTGCCAAGGATGGCTAGGAAAAGCATAGCGCCAGCGATGGACTTGCATCCAGTCGGGAGTATTCAGCCAAGGAAGCAGTAGAGACTCAGCCGCATGGTTCAACATATGTTGTCCTAATGGTTGTAAATCCTGGGTTTGGTCGTGATGCTGAGCAAAAGCCGCGCTACTTTGCACTACAAAGACAGGTTGCTGAGGGTTTGGACGTTTGCTGCTGTCTAAACCAATCCATCTTAAAACTGCGTCATCAATAAAAGTAAGGGCTTTCCAATCTGGAAGTGGTTGGGATATGGGAGGATAACCAGCAATAACACTGAGGCACGGGTCAAATTCCACAGAACGCAGGTTATTTAAAAATGCTGCACCCAGTACAGCTTCCCCCAAAGATTCCAATAGCATCAAAGCTTGTGGTGCTGGAATAGCTACAACTACGGCTTTTGCAGTTAATTCTTCATTGCCAGATTCCAAACTGAGACGCCAAAGATTTTCGGGGGTTGGGGTAATGGCTATGACACGCTGATTTGACAAAATTTCTAAACCTTGGGCAAGAAATTTGGCGATCGCACTCATTCCCTCAGGTGCAACATAGTGGGGAGTGGGGCATGGGGAGTAGGGTTTGATATCAGGTTCGCTTAATTGCTCATAGTAATCAACCGGATTTGAGATGAATTCGTAAACAGTGTCTGTCCAGAGTTGCAGAATATTGCGATCGCCCAACAACTCAACGAAACGTCCCAACAGTTCACCACTTAGTTTGAGAGAAGACGCTCCATGATCCGCGTAAGTATCATACAAGCGGCGAGTGGCGACTCGTCCCCCCAAACCACGGGATTTTTCCACAACCAGCACCGAATATCCAGCTTGAGTCAACTGCTGGGCGCAAACTAAACCCGCCATCCCGGCACCAATTACTGCAACATCAGTCATTATTCATTAATTATTGGTCATTGGTCACTAATAATGAGTTTATGGTCATTTTTTATAACCAAAATACAAAATAACTACTAATGACTCTTAAACGCTAATAGTAGAATAAAGTACAGAAAAAGCTGCATGGAAGGGAGGAAGGGAAATTGGATGAACTGAGGGCAGGACTTGAGCTAGCAACCGAAGACGAATTGCAAGACCTCACGGCAATTCTGTTTAGTCGGAAGTTCAATCCCATAGACTATGTTCACACACCTGAACCGATAGAAGTACAAAACCAAGGTCGCAAAGCTTGGCTAGACTCACTAGAGGAGCGTTTTCGCTTTTTAGCGGCAGATGGGGTGACGGTATTGCGGGGACGCACAAGTGAGGTAACTTACCGTCAAGCACTCATTCAAGTATGTAACTATCTCAAAATGCCCTATTCTGATGGTCTCTCCACTGTTGATTTAGAAGCAGAGGTGTTTTTGCATCTACTGGGACAGGTATGGAAAAAATTGCCAGAAAAGGATAAGCAAAAATTGAACCAGCAGGTACAGCGTCAGCTTGCCAAATCGGATCTCAAAGAACCGCTACCACTTTCATTACAGCGTGACCCCTTAGGGTTACTTGTTAAAGGCGGTAGTGCCTTGGCTGTCACCTCTATCGTTCAACCACTGTTGCTCAAACAAATCGCTCGTCAATTTGCGATCCATTTTGCTACCTATCAAGTCGCTAAAGAAGCCGCAATCCAAGGTGGTGCAGCGGCTACAACACAGTTTCAAGGCTATGTAGCGTTGCAGATGGCACGACGGGGTATGGCGACGTCAGCAGCTCGTTATGGGGTAACTCGTAGTGTGTTTGCCTTTTTAGGACCAGTGATGTGGGCCTGGTTTTTTGCGGATTTAGGGTGGAGATCAATAGCCACTAACTACAGTCGGATCATACCTACCATTTTTGCTTTAGCTCAAATTCGCCTCACCCGTGCCGAATGTTGGGAACCCGCTTGAAAATTGCTTTTCGCCATCCCAATCCTAGTTTGCAACTGCCGAGTAACCTTGTTCAACTGGGACTGCTCATCTTCCCATTGAGTCCGTTGTTAGGGATCGTGGGTCTAATTTCGGCAGTATTAATAACTTGGCTGCGACAATACCGCACAATTATCCGCCGCCCCGAAAACTGGGGATTTGCGCTCCTCAGTGTGTTGCTAATCATCACCGCCGGCTTTGCTTATGACAAAACGGTGGCTTTTGTTGGCTTATTTAATTTCTTACCTTACTTTTTAGTGTTCGCCGCCTACAGCAACCTGATTCAGACAATGGCACAATTGCGCCTCATGTCTTGGATTTTGGTGATAACTTCCGTCCCAGTGATCATCATTGGCTTAGGACAGTTATTTTTGGGATGGGCTACTTCAAAGCAATGGGAAAGTGTTCTCAGTGCTTTTGGTTGTGTGGTCATACCTGGAGGAAACCCTCCCAGTCGCATGGCTTCCGTCTTCATGTACGCTAACATCTTGGCTGGTTATCTGCTGATAGTTTTCATCCTCGGGATAGCTTTGTGGCTGGAAAGCTATCAGCAGTTAAAGGTCAAGAGGAGCCAGTTGCGTGCGGAGGTTCCCCCGCCCTTGCAAACTGGCGTTCAGGAGTCAGGAGGAGGCAGCGCCGTGGGCAGGTCCCCCGACTTGAGACGACTGCCGTTCAGGAGTTCCCCCCCTCTCCCTTTCCTCTTCTTGACAGTGGCGGTGATTGCTAATTTCGTGGCTTTGATTCTGACAGACTCGCGCAATGCTTGGGGGATGGCTATTTTTGCCTGTTTAGCTTACGCATTTTACCAAGGCTGGCGCATTCTTGTGGCGGGCGTCGCTACTGTTGCTGCTACGGTGCTTTTGGCTGCTTTTGCTCCCTCACCAGTCGCACTAATTTTTCGCAAGGTCGTTCCTGCGTTCTTTTGGGCGCGGCTAAATGACCAACTGTATCCCGATAGACCAGTAGCGTTACTTCGCAAAACTCAGTGGCAGTTTGCCTGGTCTTTGACTCAACAGCGTCCTTGGACTGGTTGGGGTTTACGCAATTTTAGTCATCTCTACGAAGCACAGATGCATGTTTGGTTGGGTCATCCTCACAACTTGTTTTTGATGCTATCTTCCGAAACTGGACTTCCAACTACTCTTTTATTTTGTGGCTTACTCAGTTGGATATTTATTGCGGGTGTCCAACTACTTCAAAAGTCCAAATATCTCCATCCTGAAGACAAATTAATACTTTTTAGTTATCTTTTGGTTTTTGTGGTCTTGGTGCTATTCAATACAGCAGACGTTAGTTTATACGATTTGCGGTTGAATGCGCTTTCGTGGGTGCTGTTATCTGCTATTTCTGGAGTAGTGTATCGCTATAATCGACAGGACAAACTTGCTGGTAATCAAAATTAGCCGTTTTGATAATTGCTAGAATCACCGATATTCAGAATAGTCCCAGAAAATTTTCAGTGTATACACTGCTGTCACTATATTTTTCTGTTAATAAGATTACTATAGTCACATTTGTGATTGTGAGTGTGGATAACTCCACAATATTCACTGTTGCTGATTGTTGGGAAGGTGTAGGAATTGCTCTTTTGGGTGTTCCTACATGACGGGCATCTCTTGTAGATGCCCTTATCTATCTTTTTCCTCTATTTCGTATTCATAAACATTCGTTAGTAGTTAGTAGTTAGTTACCTGACCGAATAATTCGTAATTCGTAATT
>CAZZXJ010000619.1:0-4111 GCA_964657905.1 uncultured Stigonema sp. | reverse complement strand
ACACCCCACACTCCACACCCCACACCCTGTTCATAGAGGTAAGGCTTACTCTGAAGTATTCAGCCAAAAGGATAAAAAGGAAGGGTTGCAGTTATGGGATGACTCAGGTGTGCATTTTGTATCGCTGACAAATGTGCTGGAATTCGGTGATACAGGAAAAGGCAAGTTGGGTTAAGCTCAACTAGATTTGCTTTCCAAAGACCTAGCGGCGCAAAAACGGGACACGCCTTTAGTTGTCTTTAGTCATATTCCTTTGTATGATATATATCCGCAGTGGGGTTGGGCGACTGCCGACTCGGCAAGTTTACTCTCGTTGTTGTCCGCGACTTGGAATATGACTGGCAAACTCTTGTCGAAAATTTGGCAGATCCCAGTCATGTTCCCTTTGCTCATCATGGGGTACAGGGCAATCGAGAACAAGCAAGACCTATTGCTTTGAAAATTGTGCAATCAACACCAAATTTTATTGAGGTGAATACTGAAGGCAGCTTCAGAACAACAATCACTTTACACCAAGACGCGGGCTAGCAGGGCACTGCCCACCATTAGCGATAATCTGCGGATTAGCTTTCGCTTTTAGTTTCCAATAGGTGGTGCTAAAGGTTGGCGTGGTGTACCACCTCCACCAATGCTGTTCGATGTATTGTTGTCCACGACTTTCACCGCACCAATGATTTTGGCGAAGTCGGCTTGGAGCGCAGCATCTCCAGAGATATCATGTCCGGTGACTGTCGAATACTCCGTCTGGGCGCTGTGTTCAACGCAGAGGTAGTTGTAGTCCCAACCGGAATCGTCAACGACATAAGCACCGTAGTCTTGCATTGCCTGAAATATCTTTTTACCTGCATTAGATGTTAGTCCCAAGCTCTGGGCAGTGACGTTGGGTGGGATCGCCAGCAAGGAACCCATGACCAGTGCTGAGTTGGAGCCTTGGTAATTGCTTGATGCACCACCATCAGAGAGACGGGCAGGCCACCGATGACCGGGAGTTGGCGATGAAGGATCGTAGTGCAGCCACTTGCCCCAGAGATCAATCTTTAGTGCGTGACGGATGGGAGAGTCGTTGATCAACTCACCAGAGCGAATGCTACCGCCAATGCTCGACATCCCTGAGCCGCCATGTCCACCCTCAATGCCATCGCCGTAGATATCTTGCTGTCCGTACCAATTGCCGTAGAGTGGGGCGCCAGCCTGACAACGGGCGGTCGTATTGAACGACACTAAGGTTTTGCCATCCGGCTTTAGGATGGCCGAGGAACTGTTTGGAGTAGACCCGGTCGTTGCATCCGGAACGATAAGATCATAGGGAACATTCAGCGGTCCAGCCGCTTCGGGATGCCACTGTGCCTGCTGCTGCGGAATGGTGCCGCTGCAGCGACCAGGACCCCAAGTTGGAGACATATAGGTAGGCACAGCAGGGTCGCTATCCTTGGTCGTGATGTACCAGTCGGTGTCAACTCCAACGCCCTTTGAGCCAATATAGGCATCAACGTATTTCGCGTTCGATCCAATCGGTACATTCCAAATACTGTTGCAGGCGAAGGGCCATGTGTTTTTGTCGCGTGATTGCCCAGATCCGCAGCTAGTGTCTGTGCTGGCTTGGGCTATGAGAGTGCGGGTAGTAGCTCTTGGCGACTTTGAATGTGTTCCCAAGCTATTTGCTAACTGCTCTTTGATACCCTCAGACTGACTCAATCTCAATTTATTTTGAATGTTAGCGCTGATTACAGAAGCAGCATTGAGAGCATGGCTAATAGCACTCGAAGTACTAGCACTGAGGGTAGTAGCTGGGGCTTTGTGTGAAAGCATTTCCAAGCTATTTGCTAGCGGCTCTTTGATACCCTCAGACTGACTCAATCTCAATTTATTTTGAGTGCTAGCGCTGTCTACAGAGGCAGCATTGAGAGCATGACTAATAGTACTCAAGCTACTAGGATCGAAAATTATCATTTGCCTCTTCTCCTTTAATGAATGTCGCTTAAAACTCACATTTGGCGAGTCTTCATACTCAAATTAGTAGAGGCTGAACCCTGAGGAACAATGAAATTTTATTCAGAGAAACTTCACTCACTTCTAAGTTTTTTATTCGTAAAAATCGAAATAAAGGTTAGGCTTGCTTACGCTACTAAGGATTGCCAAAACTTTTTTTCTCGTTATTTAATCACCCAGAAGTAACAATAAGTTGAACGCTTAAATATGTCAATGGGTAGGTCTTATTAATTTTGATCCTAATATAAATTATGCCTTGACAAAAATATGAATGTGTGAGACTTAAGCCTACCTTTTGTTTTAGGTGTTCTTGGAACAATTCATGAGTGTTCTTGTTGAGAAAGATTTCTCTGGTTCTCATACCAGTTCTTAATTAACTCCAAATATGGTGATTAATTTTAGTTATATAAATGCACCAATGGAGCTTAAAAAATGATTCATCACTGGCTCAGTTGTTCGCACAATACCACACAATTGCTTAATTGATCTGTGATCACATTCAATACCGCAATGAATTAAATTTAATGCTTTAAATTCCACAAAGGTAATTGCTAAAAGTGCATATTCATCAGGTAAGCCGCCAGTAGGGGTGTTTTGCTGGAGCGCCCCTACTTATCTTCGTTTTTGTTAGCCGTAGCGAGTCTTCTCCCCTTCGGGAGAAGATTTGGCAAAATACTTTCACACACCCAAAATTTTTTAGCTGCACCACTAAACGAACATCTGCGTATTTGCAAATTTTTGACTTGGGTGTCATCTTGAGCATTTATGGAACATGAGCGATTTTTGGCAATACCCATACCCAATCAATTACAGCAATTTTCAGGTAATCAGACCACAGCCCTTACAAACGGTGTGGTTCATTTAGGTGAAAATTGCTGTAAGATGTCAGAATGTCATCTTGCATCTCCCTTGTGGAAGGGCGCTTATGGGCATAGCTAATAGTACTCAAGCTACTAAGTAGGTTGGCACAAATAAACGTCATTGGTTAGGATAGCCATTTATCCTTTGTCATTGGGAGCCAGTACGCCCAAGCGGCTCCGCCGATAGTCACGCAATTTGCGGTCATTGGTAAGGGTTTCAGGCATATTTACGAGTCTTAACATAATTATGTTTATTTCCACTCACCTACTTAGGATCGAAAATTATCATTTGCCTCTTCTCCTTTAATGAAGGTCGGTTAAAGCTCACATTCGGTGAGTCTTCGTACTTAAAGTAGTAGAGGCTAAACCCTGATGAAAAATGAAATTTTATTCAGAGAAACTTCACTCGCTTATTAATTCTGCTTTTCAGTGGAACCGAAGTCCTGGTTTGGCTTGCTTACGCTACTAAGTGTTGCTCAAACTTTTTTTCGGTCATCATTTAATCACCGAGAAATAACAATAGGTTGAAACGTTTAAACATGTCAATGCGTAAGGCTTAGTAATTTTGACACTAATAGAAATTACGCATTGACAAAAGCCTGACTATGTGGGAAATAAGCCTACCTTCCCTTTTAGGTGTTCTATGATGAATTCATGAGTACTTTTGTTGGGCAAGATTTCTCTGGATTTCATCCCAGTTTTCAATTAACTCGAAAGATCGGATTAATTTTAGTTATATAAATGCACGAATGGAGCTTAAAAAAAATAATTGATGATTGACTCAGTTGTTCGCACACAAATGATATGATGTTTGACTAATAACTTGTCCGAAGCGAGCAGAGCGGAGCGTGTAGTGTGGCAATCTCCAAATAAGTGCTATTGCGTCGCTTCAGTATCGTTGCGATCGCTTCGGGCAAATTATCAGTAATAAGCATGGATATGATATGAATTGAATTTAATGCTTTAAATTCCACACATGGGAACGTTGTTTAATTGCTGCCAACCATTCGCGTTGCCAGTGGTCAAAGTCTGCGTAGTGGAGAGGTAGTTCCTGCAGGATTGTAGACACCTAAGCCCTTCGGGGTCTACAATCAAAAGCTGTGTGGAGTGTTCCCAGTTCCCGAATCACTACCCCGATGGACTAATCATTACTCCGATCTATTTGTGGGTAGTTCACCTAGTACAGCGGGCGCGTAAATAAACCTACCATTCAAAATGGCGCAAAAGCCCGGAATACAATTCTTTTGACTTTTGACGAACGC
>CAZZXJ010000618.1:0-4127 GCA_964657905.1 uncultured Stigonema sp. | reverse complement strand
TTTAGCTGAAATATATTACTCCCTTAACAGTGTTTATACTGAGAAAGCTTGATAATTGCCTGATTGCAAACGATTACAAGTAAATATTATTTTTATTTACAAAAAGTCATAATTAGGTAAGATCAATTAAAGTAATTTTCGCGTTTATTCACCAGAGGCGTCAGCAATTCCATGCAACTGAAATTCAGTGCATCACAACTTCCCGTCGCCCCACTCCTGTTAATTGCGCCATTTTTCCTGTGGGGTACGGCAATGGTGGCGATGAAAGGAGTCATACCCCATACCACGCCACTGTTCATGGCAGGAGTGCGTCTAGTACCAGCTGGGGTGCTAATTCTGATCGCAGCAGCATTAATGGGTAAACCTCAGCCTAAGAGTTGGGCTGCATGGCTGTGGATTGCCTTATTTGCCTTGGTTGATGGGGCACTATTTCAAGGCTTTTTGGCAGAGGGATTACTCAGAACGGGTGCTGGCTTGGGGTCTGTGATGATTGACTCTCAACCATTAGCTGTTGCACTGCTGTCGTTGTGGCTATTTAAGGAACATATTGGTTTGTGGGGATGGCTGGGACTAGCATTGGGAGTCACAGGTATTAGTTTAATTGGTTTACCGCATGACTTAATTTTGAATGTGATATCTCTTGGCACTTACAATTTCAGTAAGGGCGGGGGAACCCCGCTCCTACACATTCCCTACTCCCTTTTAGAAAGCGGTGAGTGGTTGATGCTGTTAGCAGCCCTGAGTATGGCAGTGGGAACGGTGATGATCAGGTTTGTTAGCCGCTATACTGACCCAGTAACCGCTACGGGATGGCACTTGATTTTAGGTGGATTGCCATTGTGGGGGATTTCATCAGTGGTAGAATATCAACAATGGCAAAATCTTGTACTATCTGACTGGATGGCTTTGGCGTACGCTACGGTATTTGGAAGTGCGATCGCCTATGGGTTGTTTTTCTATTTTGCCTCTAGCGGTAGTCTTACCAGTCTAAGTAGCCTCACCTTCCTCACACCCATATTTGCTCTACTATTTGGCAACTTGTTACTCAAGGAATTCCTTAACCCACTGCAGTGGGTAGGAGTTAGCTTGAGTTTAATCAGCATCTATCTCATCAATCAGCGCGACAGCTTGGGTCTTGCAAATAAGACAGTTGCGGCGATGGGTGAACAAATTACACAGCAACCAGTATTGGAAGCTTCTGCTCAGAAGCTGAACCCTGTAACTATAGCTTTGAGAGAAGAGATGAAGGAGATAGGGTGAGGTTAGTTGTTATAGTAACAACTAACAAACAACAAACAACTAACCCATAATGTGCTTGAATTTTAGTAACTCTTAGGGTGCGTTCACAAAATTGTTGTCAAAAAAAACTAATATTTAGTTAGCTAGGTGATCGTGGAAGCGATGGCTTCCAACGCACATTCTGGCTGAAACTTGTTATATGAGGCTAAGCCGTTCCACAATCCTAATAATCACCTGCATTACTTACTGGAGATTTACTCCCAGTTCAGTAGGTGCAGCAGAATATAAATTAGCGCCCGAAATCTTAAAACTTGCTTCTGTCAGTTCCACAGACACTGGCAACCAATTTATTCTCAGTTTTGGGAGTACAGGTGGGGAAGTGAAGGGACTGCAAACGAAACTCAAGAAGTTAGGATACTACCATGGCGTCATAGATGGGCTATATGGCAACAGTACGCTCGTTGGTGTCTCTAAATTTCAAGAAGCAAAGGGTTTGATAGCAGACGGTATTTTTGGGGCGACGACTAGCGAGAGACTTGAGGCAGTAGTTAAGAAAAAACCACAATTACTTCTTGCTACTAGTTCTACCTTGAAACCAAGTCCAAAGCAAGAGGGAGAACAACGAGGTTTAGTGTGGTGGTCACTAGTTGGCATCGGAGTTTTGGGAATAATTGGGGCACTACTGTATCTTTTGCAATGGTATAGAAAAGTCAAAAAAGTCCCAAACCCAGAAACCTCAAATAGTGAAACTTCTAACCAGAATAAAACTAAACAAGTTACGCCGTCCTCACAAGAGTTAGACACTAAGACTGATGGGCTGCCTAACAGCACAACACCATTTCCCACACAATTGTTGCCACTAGAAACAACTTCCCGCCTTGCCAAAGTCAACATCGTTGACGAATTGATTAACGACTTACACAGTCCCGATCCAACACGGCGGCGCAAGGCTATCTGGGATTTGGGTCAGCAGGGAGACTCGCGGGCAATTCAGCCACTTGTGGATCTGATGATGGACGCAGACTCTCTGCAACGCAGCTTAATTTTGGCAGCTTTGGCGGAAGTAGGCATCCGCACACTTAAACCAATGAACCGTGCTTTGGCAATGTCACTGCAAGATGAAAGCCCACAAGTGCGGCAAAATGCCATCCGCGACTTGACTCGCGTATATGACTCAATGGCTCAAATTAGCCAGATGTTGTCCCATGCAGTGCAAGACTCCGATGCCGAAGTGCAGGCAACAGCGCGATATGCTCTTTCACAAATGAATCGTATGCGTGCCTTGCCCACTCAGGAAACAGAGGAGGAGAGAGAAAAAGAGTCAGAGGAGGAGTAGAACCGGCAGGAAAATTTAAATCATTTTATGATTTTGTCTGAGAGGCTCAATCACAAACCATTCATGATACAAAATTGCTAAAAAGAAATCCTCACCTAAAACCTGATCGCATACTGCCATGAAGCCAGAAAAAAATGGATCATCATCGTAAGTTGTATCCTTAAGAAAAAGGGTTAATGATTTTCCGTCAGCACTCCAAATAGGGCGGAGGATAGTGATATTTGGGTGATGAGATTTATCAATAGGCAGTAGTACGGCTCTGCTTTCAATCGTGATGAATTCTGGTTCAGAGTATTGGAAAACAGAATTCCAATTTTCTGGGCCTTCATGCTTCTCAATAATACGATCCCACCGGACTGATTTAATTTTATCTAACGCTTCTGTGGAAAGATCTGATAACTTCATCTTGATACTCTCAATACTGGTAGCACATTTGGGGATACTACTTAAGTTTAGAGTGGATCAGACGCCTTTAATACAACCTTAAGCAAAGCAGATGGACGCAGATAATTATCGCGCAGATCATCCTTTTTACCTACAATCTAAAATTGTGCCATCGCCTTTAAAATCAGGTGATTTATTACGAGTTGTTGCCCCTAGTGGTGCTTTGCGAGAATTTGAGGCGTTCCAACGAGGGGTGGAAATTTGGCGATCGCGTGGCTACAAAGTAGAAATATATCCAAAGATAGATGCCGAATGGGGTTATTTGGCTCATAAAGACGAAAACCGTCGCAACCAGCTAGCAACGGCATGGAAAGACCCAGAGTGTCGCGGTATTCTCTGTACCAGAGGTGGTTTCGGTAGTACCCGCCTCCTAGAAAACTGGACTTGGGGAGATGAAGGAGATGAGGGAGCAACATTGACAACATCCTTTCCTAAGTGGCTAATTGGCTTTTCTGACATCACCGCCCTGTTGTGGAGCCTTTACAAGGAGGGAATTTCTGGCGTCCACGCTCCTGTGCTAACTACTATAGGAGGAGAGCCAGATTGGTCAATTCAACGATTATTCGATTGGGTGGAAGGTCGTGCGATCGCCCCTCTCAAAGGTTGTGGTTGGGGTGGCGGTGTTGCAACTGGTATACTGCTACCAGCAAATCTCACAGTGGCAACTCATCTCCTTGCTACGCCAATGCAACCGGATCTGGATGGTGTGATTCTGGCATTGGAGGATGTGAAAGAAGCTCCCTACAGTATTGACCGAATGCTGACCCAGTGGCGCATGAGTGGTGCTTTGTCAAAAGTCAGTGGGATTGCACTGGGTAGCTTTAGCCGTTGCGAACCACCGCCCAACGTTCCTAGCTTTAGCGTTGAGTTCGTGTTGCGCGATCGCTTGAGTGATTTAGGCATTCCAGTTGTCTCTGACTTGCCCTTTGGTCACGAAGCGCCCAACGCAACTTTGCCTGTGGGAGTACCAGTGCAGTTAGATGCTGAAAACGGAATTTTGAGCTTTAATGCCGCTACACTTAGTACAGTGCCACAGAAATAACTTTTTCACCCATTCCAGCCACTTGGAATCCACATCTTTCTCCACTGTTGGCTAATGGCTAATGGC
>CAZZXJ010000617.1:0-4161 GCA_964657905.1 uncultured Stigonema sp. | reverse complement strand
CCTCGCTAACGCTGCGCTATCGCTACCGCTGACGCCGGAGTACCGGCTAACGCTAACGCGAACAGGGCTATCTCACCGTTCGCCCCTACAGTGGTTAGTAGGAAATTCAACTAACAACTAACAAAGAATTCCAAATGACATCTTCCACCCATCAGCAACAAACCCCCTCTCTACCACCGCTGATTCAACGCGAAATTCTCTTCGGGAACCCCCAACGAACCAGTCCAGAACTTTCGCCAGATGGTAAGTATTTAGCATATATTGCCCCCGACGAGAAAAACGTCTTGCAGGTGTGGCGGCGAACTGTCGGACAGCAAGATGACCGAATAGTAACTGCTGACAAAAAGCGCGGTATCCGCATTTTCTTCTGGACTTATAACGCTGACCAGTTGATTTATCTGCAGGACGCGGATGGGGACGAGAACTTTCACCTGTTCTTGGTCAATATTCAGTCAAACATTGTACGTGACTTAACGCCATTCCAAGGTGTGAAAGCACAGCCAGTAGAACTTGACCCCAAATTTCCAGACCAAGTACTGGTGGGGATGAACTTGAATAATCCCCAAAAGTTCGATGTTTACCGTGTCAACCTGAAAAACGGTGCGGTTGAGTTTGACACTGACAATCCAGGTAACGTTGTTAGTTGGCAAGCTGACGCTGAATTCCAAGTCCGTGCGGCGACATCTGCCACACCTGATGGTGGTTCCGATCTTTTATTTAGAGAAACGACAGATCAACCTTGGGAAATCCTGCGTCACTGGGGACCAGATGAACAAGGCGGACCAGTCAGCTTCTCGGCTGATAACAAGACACTTTATATCCAAGGCAATCACGATGCCAATGCCCAGCGTTTAATTGCCCTCGACGTTGCTACCCATCAAGAAACCGTCGTTGCAGAAGATGAGCAGTACGATGTGGCGGGGATTATAATCCAGCCGATAACGCGAGTTATTCAAGCGGTTTCCTTCGACAAAGACAAAAAAGAGTGGCAGGTAATCGACCCAAGTATAGCCGCTGATTTTGAGGCGATCGCCCAGGTACGCACGGGAGAATTCTCCATCATCAGCCGCGACTTGGAAGACAAAAACTGGCTAGTAGCTTACTTGGTTGACGATGGTCCAGTTTACTACTACGCTTACAATCGAGAATCCAAAACCAGCACTTTCTTGTTCAGCAACAAACCCAAACTGGAAGGCTTGCAACTGGCATCAATGCAACCCGTTTCCTACGAGGCACGGGATGGTTTGACTATCCATGGTTACCTAACTACTCCAGTGGGCATACCTACCCAGAACTTACCAACAGTGCTGTTCGTTCACGGTGGTCCTTGGGCGCGGGATAATTGGGGTTACAGTCCCTCAGCCCAGTGGCTAGCTAACCGGGGTTATGCGGTGCTGCAAGTCAATTTTCGCGGTTCTACTGGTTACGGTAAGGCGTTCCTCAACGCTGGCAATCGTGAGTGGGCTGGCAAAATGCATGACGACTTGATTGACAGCGTTAACTGGTTGGTAGAACTCGGCATTTCCGACCCGAAAAAGATTGCGATTATGGGCGGTTCCTATGGTGGTTATGCAACTTTAGTGGGATTGACTTTTACTCCAGATCTGTTTGCAGCTGGTGTGGATATTGTTGGACCAAGTAACCTCATAACACTGATACAAAGCATTCCACCCTATTGGGAACCTCTGAAGGCATCATTTTACCATAGAGTGGGCAACTTGGAAACAGAAGAAGAGTTTCTCAAGTCGCGATCGCCCCTGTTTTTCGCTAACTGCATCCAGAAACCTTTGCTCATTGCTCAAGGTGCTAATGACCCTAGAGTAAAACAGGCAGAAAGCGATCAAATTGTCGAAGCAATGCGATCATCAGGTTTGCCAGTAGAATACGTCCTTTACACTGATGAAGGACATGGCTTTGCTAGACCAGAAAATCGACTGCATTTCTTTGCGATCGCAGAGGAGTTTCTCGCCAAATACTTGGGCGGTAGGTTTGAACCTCTGGGAGATATCCAAGGTCATTCGGGCGTCATCAAATAAATCTGTCAGGACTGTATAGCAGTTCGTGTCTGGCGTGTGTGGATTATTTTATTTGTACATGCCAGCTAATCAATGCGATTCAGGTAAAAGGGCGGTATTTCCCGCGTAAAAGTCATCCTCATTTACCGATGTCCTTTACACCTCATTATCTTGACTTTCGTTCTGCAACGGACATCCCAGCCGTGCCGCCAGATGCTGGCAGTGTTGCGTTACTTGCGCTTGTATGCTGGCGATAGTAACGGAATTCGGTGGCAGTTGACTTGCAAACAGCCTTCCTGGATGCAGTTCATCCCAATAAGATCGCATTTGCGCCCCTCGTCCCTTACCGGGTGCATGGATACCAAAACCGGAGATGATACTGCACCAAACAGGTTGAAAATGACGTATCAGCACTGCGGCACACCATAATCAGCAGCATTTAATAACCTGAAGGTAACGCGATACCCAAGCTCGTCGCTAGCACCACGACCCATGATGGCTTTCAGTCGCGTCAGATGGTCAGTCCAAGGTTCGTCTGGTTTGGGCTGAGCTTCTGGATGAGTTAGCTGTAAAATAATATACTCAAAATAGTTGATGAAAGTACTCCGCAGCAATCCACGTACATTCTCAATCAGAAACGCTTTGGGGCGTCAGGCACGTATTGCCCGGAAAAACTGAGGGAACATATCCCGCTTATCGAGAAAAGCACCATGCCTCCCACCAATCGAAAACGGCTGACATGGTGGTCCACCAGCCAAGAAATCTATTTCTTCCCTAATTGTGGAATAATCAAAGTCCGTTACATCTATATTGTGGATATGCCAGTCGCCCATTCGGGCAATCCCTCTCCCAAGGGAGACGCGCAAGGGACGCTGCTGATTTTGACGGAGGGTGTGACAACTGTGCTTATCCTGCTCTACAAGTGCCAGATGATGAAAGCCAGCCCTAGCACAGCCCAGCGCCAAACCACCAGCACCTGTAAATAACTCTACCGATTTCACTTGTTTTGTAGCCGCGATCGCAAAACATATCCATGATACATCCAACCCATATTAGGGCGCTTAGTAGCTTTATTGATCGCCTCCGGCGGGTGCGTGGTTGTTTTATCTTCCTCCACCGAGCACACCCTACACCCCACACCCCGTTCTCGGTCACTCATGCTTATAATGTAAGCTTTTCGTTGATTTGGAATGGTAGCTTTATTTCCGCCGATCTGTACTAAATAGATCTGCAAATGCCTGTGCTAGATGGAAGGCAACCAAAATCTTGTTTGATCGATTTAGAAATTTCGATTATTATTTTTAATAGATTAACTTGGTCATTCTAATTTGATTGTTGTAATTAATTATACGTTGTATTTGAGATAATTTAAATAATTACGCATTTTTTAGGGAATTTAATATACGTATTTTTACTGTTAAAATAGCAAACAGCAAAACTTCACTTGCTTATAAGCATAGTTTTAACGGCAAAATAATCAAAGTATTTGTCTAAATTCTTAACCTGGCTTTTAACTTAGTATGACTCCTCAGAAAAGTGATATACAAGAAGCGCCTGCGTCGTCGCGAGTATGGCGCGGTTGGCAAGAAAATCTCTCTTTGATCGCCATCGCCTTATGTTTGGCACTCGTCATCCGGACTTTTATTGCCGAACCCCGCTACATCCCCTCAGATTCCATGTTGCCAACCTTGCATACGGGCGATCGCCTAGTGGTAGAAAAAATATCCTACCTTTTTCACCCACCACAGTTTGGCGATATTATCGTTTTTCAACCACCAACAGAATTACAGCATCGGGGATATACCAAAGATCAAGCTTTCATCAAGCGCGTCATTGGCAAGCCTGGAGAGATAATTACGGTTGCGGGTGGTAAAGTTTACCTCAACGGTCAACCCTTGCAAGAAGACTACATAGCTGAACCACCAAATCAACCATTCCCACCAGTGCAAGTCCCTAAAGACGAATTTTTTGTGATGGGAGACAACCGTAACGATAGTAACGACTCCCGTTACTGGGGCTTTTTGCCAAGAAAAAATATCATCGGTCGCGCAGTGTTTCGCTTTTGGCCTTTCAACCGAATCGGTTTGATTTAAAGAAATTGTTAGTAGTTAGTGGTTAGTAGTTTGTTGATTGTTGATTGTTGATT
>CAZZXJ010000616.1:0-4162 GCA_964657905.1 uncultured Stigonema sp. | reverse complement strand
GATTTCGTGGGCATGGGGCATGGGGCATGGGGTGCGTTACCTATGCCCTATGCCCTATGCCCGAAACGGCCTCGCGTCGATTCATCCCACTCCTTGTAGGGGTGGGATGAATCGCCGTTTTCTTTGAATCTTCCCCTTACTCAAGGGTATTGAGATCAACACCAAGCGATCGCAACCTTGCCTTTAACTGTTCTACTTGGGCTTCTGCTCGTTCAGCGCGTTGGCGTTCCTGTTCAACCTGTTCCTCAGCTTCCTGTCTTGCTAAAACTTCGTACTGGAGTGCCTCTTTTAATTCCTCGGGGATCAGTAGCTTTTCCCCTGTATCCTCGCGATAAAACCCAATCAGCCGTCCCTCAATTACCAAGCGTAGCTGTAATGGTTCACTACGGCTATCTTGAATCGGCTCATAAATTTCTCCCCGCAAACGATAACCACGTAACTGTTCTTCCACCCACTCGCCTTTGGGATCAAATAGCCAGTATTCCTTTACACCTAGTTGTTCGTAGAGGGTCTTTTTGAAGATTTGGTCTTGGTCTTTAGTCCCCTCGGAAGTCATTTCAAAAATCACTGTCGGTACTTGACCCTCAAGCCAAATTTTATAGTTGTCCCGACCGCCTGGTGTGACATCAAAAATCACCATCACATCAGGCGCAACCCGCAACTTAGGATATCCTTGAGCATAGTAAAGAAATTGATCTGCCAAAACCGTTGCTTGACGACCTGACAAATATTGTTTCAGGACTTCGAGAGTGGTTAGCAAGGCATAAAGGTGGTCGTAGGTTTCCGCCACTGGTTTACCATCAGCACTGGAGTAGAACGGTTCAGTTGCTTGGGCGACAGGTATAGTAGCTGTCATAGTTTTCGAGTCCGTGCTACAGAACTATTTTAGACTAATTAGTTTAGCAAAAGAGACGCGATTAATCGCGTCTCTACAATTTTAAACAACACCTGCCTCCACAACGGCATCCTGCATCTTACTCAAAGCATCAATCAGGGTTTGCAATTGTTGATCTGCGTTGAGAACTGCCAAACCTCGCACTGTCACTTTTCCAGGAGAGTAAACAAAACGCGACTTGAGAATTTCCGGCAAATTTTCTGCCAAGTGCTTCCAAGCAGGTTCCTCCATTGGTGTTTCTAGAACGACGTGCTGCTTGGCTTCTGGTTTAATGCGGCTAAATCCTAGCTTTTTCGCTAGTTGCTTCAGTTCCATCACCCGCAAGAGTTGACTCGCTGGTGTGGGAATTGCTCCATAGCGATCGCCCCACTCAGCAGCAATGTAGGATAATTCTTCTTTAGATTTGGCAGTAGCAACTGCGCGGTATGCACTCATCTTCTGATCCAAATCGGGGATGTAATCTGCGGGAATAAACGCTGTCAGGCTGAGGTCAATTTGCGTATCCTCAACTTGGGGAATTTTTTGTCCCCGGATTTCACGGATGGCTTCTTCCAGCATTTCCATGTATAAATCAAAACCTATGGCTTCCATTTGACCCGACTGTTCTGCACCTAACAAGTTACCTACACCCCGAATTTCCATATCACGCACTGCAAGCTGATAGCCAGATCCCAACTGCGTGAATTCTTGTATCGCTCGTAACCGTTGCCGTGCAGCATCGGATAATGCTCGCTGCTTGGGATAAAATAGCCACGCATGAGCTTGAATTCCTGCACGACCGACACGACCGCGCAGCTGGTACAGTTGGGATAAACCGAAGCGGTGAGCATCTTCAATTAAGATAGTGTTAACTCGCGGGATATCCAAACCAGATTCAATAATGGTGGTACAGACGAGGATATCCGCTTCCCCGTTACTAAAGGAAAGCATGGTAGGTTCTAACTCACTTTCGTCCATCTGACCGTGGGCGACCACAAACCTTGCACCTGGGATCATTTCCCGCAACTGCGTAGTCGTCTCCTCAATACCATCCACTCGTGGAACTACGTAAAATACCTGTCCGCCTCTGTCAAGTTCTTGACGAATGGCGCTCCTAATTGCTTCCGGGTTCTTCGGTGAGAGATGTGTTTTGATCGGACGCCTGGATGGGGGCGGTGTGGTAATCAAACTCATTTCCCGAATCCCCGATAGGGACATATACAGGGTACGGGGAATCGGGGTAGCGGACAGGGTGAGCACATCAATTTGAGTTTTCAGAGTTTTAATTTTTTCTTTTTGGTTCACCCCAAACCGCTGTTCTTCATCAACTACCAACATTCCCAACTCGCGGAAGATCACACCCTTACCCAAAAGTTGGTGTGTACCAACGACTACATCTAATTCCCCTGTGGCCAGTCGCTTTTGAATGTCGCGGCGTTCTTCGGCAGACCGGAAGCGGTTGAGTAACCCCACGTTAACTGGGTAGGGAGCAAAGCGTTCTTTTAGGGTATGGTAGTGCTGCTGGGTGAGGATGGTGGTTGGCGCAAGTAGTGCAACTTGTTTACCGGCAGTGACCGCTTTGAAAATAGCACGAATTGCCACTTCTGTTTTACCAAAACCGACATCGCCACAAACTAAGCGATCCATCGGGCGATCACTTTCCATATCCCGTTTCACATCTTGCACAGCTTTGAGCTGATCTGTTGTCGGTTGGTAGGGGAACGAGTCTTCCAGTTCCTCTTGCCAAGGCATATCTTGCGGGAAGGCAAAGCCTTTTTGTTGCGATCGCGATGCATACAGCTTGAGTAAGTCCACCGCCAATTTCTTAATTGCTTTACGGACTTTGTTCTTTGTGTTTTCCCAAGCTTTACCAGTCATCTTGTTCAGTTCTGGCGCTTTGTCGCTAGTCGTGCGAAACCGCGACAAAGCACCTACTTGGTCAGCTGCTACTCGTAGTAAGCCGTCAGCATACTGCACCACCAAATACTCACGAGTTTCGTTATTAATTGTGAGAGTTTCTAACCTGACGAATTTACCTAGACCGTGGTTTCTGTGAACCACATGATCTCCCGGACACAGCTTATTGGGGTCAACTTGCTTAGAAGCAGCTTTTCTGCGCTTACGGATATAGCTAGGAGTGGCAAGGGAGTGCTGCCCATAAAATTCGCGGTCTGTGATCACAACTAGCCTGAAGGTAGGCAGAATAAAACCTTCTAGTTCGGCAAGACCAGAATATTTGAGGGCGACTGGTGTGTGACTAACTTGTAACTTGTCTATCGCTAGGTAGTCGCGGGGGTTGGGGATAAATTGGGCGGGACAGTCGTGTTCTTGCAATAGGGAAACAGAACGCGAAGGCTGGGCGGAAATTAGCCAGATGGAGAAGTTGCGATCGCGCTCGTTTCGCAGTGTTTCCGCAAGTTTGGCAAATTGGTGTGGCGTTATCGGTACTGGGCGGCTGGCAAGGTTAATGCCGTTGTTTTCCTCAACCAGTTCCGATAAGTACAATTTTTTAAATTCCGCCGAGTCAGCTAGACATTCATCAAACGAGCAATGAATTTTAGGCAACGGGGTGAAAGTTTCCCCATATTCCCCTACTCCCCTTACTTCAAAAGCTTCCCTGCTGCCAAACATTTGCCACTGTTCCTCAGCATTTTCCACCCAGCGATCGCTGTGAGCGTGACACTGTTCTGGCTCATCAATAGCAATCAGGGTGTTTTCTGGTAAATAGTCTATCAGGGAAACTGCTTTGTCAAAGGCTAACCCCAAAAAGCGACGACTACCTTCTAGGAGTTGCCCATCCTCCAACTGTTGTTGTTCTTCTGGTGACAGAAAGGTTTTAATTGATTGATCAGATCCGTGGACACTATTTTTAAGTGCTGCCATGATGATCGGAGTGAAGCTAGTGGGGGTAAGAATTAGCTGGTCAAGTTTGTCGAGAGCGGAACGTTGAGTTCCTGGGTCAAATTCCCGGATCTGCTCAATTTCGTCACCAAACCATTCCAATCGTACTGGCAACTCAGACGAAACTGGAAATACATCAACAATATCGCCGCGCCGACTCCACTGCCCTTCCGTTTCCACTAGAGGCACTCGCTCATACCCCAAATTAGTGATTTTTTCACTGAAGGTATCCAAGTCAAATTCCATGCCACGCCTGATTGTAAGGCAGAAGGGTCTAAAGGCGAATGGTGGTGGCAAGTGGGGTTGCAGCGCCGCCACAGTAGCCACGATTGCCAAATTTGTCATTTGTCCTTTGTCATTTGCTAATGACTCTTGACGAATGACGAA
>CAZZXJ010000615.1:0-4162 GCA_964657905.1 uncultured Stigonema sp. | reverse complement strand
CCCATGCCCCATGCCCACGAAATCCCACTCCTTGTAGGGGTGGGATGAGTTTAACATCCTCGACGAGACGGAAGGCGAGTATGCCTATCGCGCACAACCTTACACCTTTGTGTTGCAACCTGACTTAACAATTGTTAAGATATATAAAGGTTGGTTCTTTATCGGACGACCAACTCTGGAAGAGTTGCGACTTGATTTGCGCGAAATTATGGAAAGTTTGTCCAATTACCGCTACGATTCATATGACACGCCAGAGGTGCGGCAAATACGAATCCCCCAGCAAGAATGGGCGAATGGCGCACCACCTCTTGGTGCGAACTTACGAACAGTGGTGCAGGGTGTGGTTCGCCACTTCGACTTGCAAACAGGAAACGGTATCATCGCTACAGACACGGGTGAGGATGTGTTTTTTAACTTTACCGCTATCCCGGGCGAAGGGTACCGCACCATTCAACCCGGAACAGGCGTGAGGTTTGAGGTAGTCGCAAGCAAATCTGGTCTAAGTGCGCGTAATATTCAACAGCAGACCGATTAAACTTGATCAGATCCCTAATTTTCCTCAACTTTTCCTCATCGGCGCAGCTTCGCTTTACCCATAAAGTGAAGGAGTTCTGAAAAACGGATGTGTTCAGCACTCCTACAGATAGGGTAGACCATTGAACAAACCAAAACTTGATTTTTATCCGGAATTCTACTAGTTGAGTTTGTAATTATGTATGTTACCAAAGAAGAGAAATGCATCCAACGCTATCTTTGTTGGAAAACCCAGGAACAAATAAAAACTGCATAAGTCAATCAAACCGAACCTAGATAAATATAGGAAAGGGTTCAAATTAAAAAAACAAACGCTAACTTTGAAATTCAGAATCATAAGGTGACCAATGATGACAAGCTTTACTCAAATCCTGGAACACAACGACCTACTCCTCCCAGTCCGCCACCGATTGGAATCCATAGAAATTCACAACGCCAAACTAGCTCATTTCTTGTGCAAACTTATTCCATCACAATGTCCTTTTGAGCGGGACATCACACTCTTTGGTCGCAAGCTATTTCACATTCCACCGATGTGTAAATTAAATCCTCTTTACGAGGAAGTGGTTGGTCTGCGTTTCAAGGCTCTATGTTATCTTGCAGATGAATGTGGTGAAGACGTAACAGCCTATTGCTAGTAGCATGTAGCAGCTACAGGTAATCGTACGCTTTCCATAGATTTGATTGAATCAACACACATGAACCTCAAAAATACGTTTTCTAATGGCTTGCAAGATCCCGGTTCCAAAAGATTTTTTAGAGTAAAAAGGATCTCGTTAGCTTGGATAAAATCTCTTGAGGAATCGGCTCTAGTCGGTTGTGAATGTTAACCTATACAGGAATTGAGATTAAGGTTATTATCAACATATAATTTGACAGTATCTCCTTGTGCGATCGCTTCACAGGAATCTTGCATAATATTTATAACTCCTTATTTTAAAAGTTATCTTTGTCGCCCAATACCTTACAAGTTAATGCTGGCAAATCGGTAGCGCCTTCGACTTTATTTGCGTCCTGTTTGCCAAGAATTTCTATGGATTTACTTGTGTGACATCAGGGTAATGCCGTGACAAAAACTCCTCAAACCACATCAACACCCGGCCCAATTTCACGAACTGGAAGCAAAGCGGGTAGCATCGCGTAAAAATTTCGTTACCAAAATTGTTACGAGCTTGTTTATAGTAGTCGGTTGCCTCTATCATAATATGTAGTTAAGCTCCTCACACCACACTGAAAGCCGTGAAACTTATAGTTTCGCGGCTTTTCATATTTTGGAATTGTATTGTGACTGATTGGGTTTGTTGCGGAGTGCGGCGATCGGCTTTTATCCCAACCGACTTGTGAGAATTTGCAGCAGTTGGCACCACGATGTTTGTAACTTAAAGGATAAGTGCGATTCGTTGTTTTAAAGTTTGCTCTAACAAAGCAATCGCCAATCCCTCAAGTGCTACAGAATATTCGCAGCTGATTGTACCTCTTGCGGTAAAGTGGCAAATGCAAGCACCAAGCTTTAGCACTGAGGAGAAAGTTGTGAAAGCAGTTTTAATGACAGCATCTGGTAGTCCCGAAGTTTTGCAACTGCAGGATGTGCCAAAACCCAGTTCTCCAGGAGGAACTGAACTTTTGGTACGCTTAGGGGCAGCTGGCGTTAACCCCATTGACACCAAACTTCGTAAACGAGGCACTTTCTACCCTGATCAAATGCCTGCCATTTTAGGATGTGATGGTGCAGGTGTGGTCGAGGCAGTCGGTACTAACGTTCAGCGTTTTCGCGTAGGAGATGAAGTATATTTTTGTCATGGGGGCTTGGGCGCACATCAAGGCAACTATGCTGAATATACTGTTGTCGATGAGCGGTTTGTCGCCCGTAAACCTGCTTCTGTATCCTTTGCAGAAGCAGCAGCAGCACCTTTGGTATTAATCACTGCCTGGGAAGCTTTATACGAACGGGGACGACTGGAACCAGGAGAACGAGTTTTCATTCATGCTGGTGCTGGTGGTGTGGGTCATGTGGCAATTCAACTAGCGAAACTCAAAGGTGCGAGTGTCTGCACGACGGTAAGTTCTCAAGAAAAAGCTGATTTCGTCAAACAACTAGGTGCAGACCATGTGATTTTTTACAAGCAGACCGACTTCGTGCCAGCGGTGTTAGATTGGACTGAAGGCCAAGGTGTAGACTTAGCTTTTGACACTGTAGGCGGAGAGACTTTTCATCAAACTTTTCCAGCAGTGCGAGTCTATGGTGACATAGTGACGATTTTGGAACCAGATGCCAATACAGTTTGGAAAGCAGCAAGAACGCGTAATCTCCGCATTAGCTTGGAATTAATGCTGACACCAATGTTGCAAGGAATAGTGGCAGCGCAACAGCACCAGGCAGAAATTTTAGAACAGTGTGCTCAATGGATTGATCAAGGCAAGTTAAAAATCCAGGTCAGTCATCAGTTTCCCCTGGCAGATGCGGCGAAAGCTCACCAGTTGCAGGAAACCGGGTCCATTACGGGTAAAATTGTTCTGCTTGCACCACCCTATTAGCCAATACGGTTCAGTTAGGGCTGAACCGTAGGAATTTCAGACTTGTAGAGACGCGACGCCCTTCGGGTGACGCTCGTTCCGACGCTCGTTCCTCGCTAACGCAACGCTTACGCTACCGCTGACGCCGGAGTACCGGAAGATCGCAACGCTTACGCTAACGCAGTCCCCTAGGTCGGGCTAACCCTCCTTCTCCCAAGGGGAGACGCTGCGCGAACAGGGCTGTCTCACCAGTTGCGTGACTGTCGGGAAACCCGCCCAACGCACACAGCGAGAATTTCGCGTCTCTACACAGGTTGACGGTTGGCAAATTCTCTTAACTGAACTGTATTGCCCTATTAGCCTCTTAATTTATTCCCATCAATGTAAAAAACAAAAAACTAACTTTGTAAGCCAGCGTCAAAAATCTCTTGTACGGTTAAATTTAATTCCGGAAATGTTGGTGACACAAGGCGATCGCCTTTCCTAAACTGGCTAACTTGGTATTCGCTTTCCACTAGTTGATAAATCGAAATAGTTGGTTGTTTGGGGTTGCCGATAAACCGTCTTCCACCCAAGCCCAGATAATCGACAATCCAATATTCGGGAATACCAATTTCTTCATAATCACCAGCTTTATCAAGATAATCATCGCGCCAGTTGGTACTGACAACTTCTACAACTAATGGAATTGATAAACTTTGAGTCACTGTAGATTGTTTTTTCCACAATGACTCTGATGGCAGATTAGGACGGTTTAACAAAAGCACGTCTGGAGAGTAAGCTGTTTCACCTTCAGGTGGTTTGACCAACACTGTTTTGGGGATACCGTATGGCAGGTTAAGGCGACTATATTCTAAAGTGAATTTCTCAACCAAAAATACGATAATCTCTTCATGGTCGCCTAATGGTTGTGACATCTCAACTATTACCCCTTTGTGTAGTTCATACCGACCGTTATCTGGTTTCAAGAGTGTAAATTCTTCAAAGGTTAATAGTTTGGGTAAGGCTTGAGTCATATATACCTCAGATAACTACTTTAATTTTTATCAATACACTCATCAGATTATTTTTATTCATCACCCTTCCCTTCAAAACTACGAAGTAATTTATCTAA
>CAZZXJ010000614.1:2545-4174 GCA_964657905.1 uncultured Stigonema sp. | reverse complement strand
CGCCCCTACAATGTGGTCTAATTACTTGAAAATAGCTGTAATTGCACCGACCTACTTATATGGCAATTTGCATCTTGATGGAATACAACATCTTGTAGGGGCTAACAGCGCGCCCCTAGAGTCAAAAATTGCTGTATATAAAAACATGAAAAGAATAGAAGTTGAAAAAAGAACGATTTTTATTGGGTTAGCAGGTAGCCATGGCTATGGTTTAAATAGACCCGAGTCAGACTATGACTACCGAGGTGTATTTATTGCATCCAAGAGATACTATTTAGGATTTGACCAAATTGAACAAAAAGATAGTGGTTGGGATGAAGAAGGAATATTTCCATTTTTGAACGGTAATAAAGATACAGTTATATACGAATTAAGGAAAATTATCCAGTTATTATCAGGAGCAAATCCTAATATTTTAGAATTGCTGTGGTTAAACGAATATACTTTCTTAAATGTAGTAGGACAGCACTTAATTAACCACAAACAACTTTTTCTCAGCAAGAAGGTAAAGTATACTTACGCTGGTTATGCTTTTGCTCAAATTAAAAAGATAGAAACTCATCGCAAGTGGTTATTAAATCCACCGATGAAGAAACCATTACCATCAGATTTCGGCATAGAAGACGAAGAACCACTAACAAAAGATGAGCTAAACGCTTTTCTAGAATATCTTTATATTTTAATTAGAGGACGTATTGAGTTTTTAGAAGAAACTGAACAGTTATATAAACTATTGACAGCTGATATAGACTTTAAAGGAGTACTAAAACAATACACCTTACCTAATGAAGCTTTAGAATATACACAAAAATTAACAAATAGTCGTAAGGATTTTATTCGCCTACTTCAGAAAAGTCAGAACTATCAAGTGGCTTTAAGAGAATGGAAGGCTTATTTATCCTGGCAGGAAAATAGAAATCCGGCTAGGGCGGAAATGGAAAGAAAGTCGGGTTTTGACCTTAAGCATGGGATGCACTGCATTAGATTGCTACGGAGTGGACTAGAAATATTACAGAAAGGAGAAGTGATTGTAGACAGGAGGATAGCAGGTGACTCGGAGGATTTAAAAGCTATCCTTAGGGGTGATTATTCTTATGAGCAAGTAACGAATATGGCAGATAATTTAGTAGCTGAAATGGAAAGTGTTTATGAAGAATCTACTCTGCCTGATAAACCTGACTTGGAGCAAATTAATGAATTGTGTATGGAACTAGTGGAAATGCAGGGATGGTAATTGCTAATCGCTAATTGCTATTAACGATTAGCAATTAACAATTAGCATTAAAGATTTTGAAATATGTATGCAAAGCCATATAAGCTGATGATGAGAAAGAACAATGCTGCTATTTGGTTGATTCGTATTTCAGGTGAGGGGGCGATCGCTTCTCTCACCAAGATGGAAATAGATACCCCTACTACAAAACTCCAGGCGAGTATCATATAAGGTGTTTCTGGCGTAAAAGTCCAAATCATTAGCATTGCGAGTGCAAGCAACACCATCACCATCTCTACAAACCGGGGCGGGTTGTATTGGCTAGATAAAATAAAGCTGTTGAACCAAAAGTGCCAATATCTCATTTTAAGTAGTTAGTGGTTAGTGGGGAATAATTAAAAATGCAAAATTAAAAA
>CAZZXJ010000614.1:0-2535 GCA_964657905.1 uncultured Stigonema sp. | reverse complement strand
TAATTTTTAATTTTTAATTCTCCCTTTTGATTTATTAACGAACACCAGTTTTCAACTGTCCGGTGCCGTTTGTTTGTGTAGCATCTGTTGGTGTTAGTTCAATGCCAAAAACGCGGCTGGTGGCTTTTTCCACTTTATAGCCAGAATCCATTGATTCTAAGGGGTCTTTGCGCAGTCTATGACGCAGACATAGAGTAATCACGCGGCGGATATCATCAATTGTGACTTCGGTACGCGCTTCAAATGCTGTTAAAGCTTTAGCAGCGCGGTAAGATACGATGTCACCACGCAAGCCATCTACATCTAGTTCAGAACAGACTTCGGAAATTTTCAACTTTAGGTCTTGTTCAATTGTTACAGATGGCAAAAGCTGTTGAGAGTTGATGATTTGCTGTTGCAGTGCTTCCTGCTCAGGTTTATACTTTTCTAGAAATGCTTGCGGGTTTTCGTCAAATTCTGCCCGTTGTTCGACGATTTGCACCCGCAACGCTGGTTCTTTAACGGTGTGGATCTCCGCGTGCATCCCAAAGCGGTCAAGCAATTGGGGACGCAGTTCACCTTCTTCTGGGTTACCAGAACCTACAAGAACGAAACGCGCTGGGTGACGGATAGAAATACCTTCCCGTTCTACTGTGTTCCAACCACTAGCAGCGGAGTCGAGTAGCACGTCTACCAAGTGGTCATCTAGTAAGTTGACTTCATCCACATAGAGAATACCTCGGTTGGCTTTTGCCAGCAATCCAGGCTCAAAGGCTTTTACACCTTCAGATAAAGCTTTTTCGATATCAATTGTGCCGCATACCCGGTCTTCTGTTGCTCCCAAGGGCAAATCTACCATTTGGACTTTTTTCTGAACTACGGGAATATCCGCCCCTTGTTCTAACTGTTGGCGGACTTCATCACTCATTAAGTCGGGATCGCTAGGGTCGCTGCTGAACGGGTCATTAGCAACCACGGGAATTTCTGGCAATAGGTCAGCCAACGCCCGAATAGTTGTGGATTTGCCAGTACCGCGATCGCCCATAATCATCACACCGCCAATTTTGGGATCGATCACGTTCAACAGCAGTGCCAGTTTCATTTCTTCCTGACCCACAATTGCCGTAAAAGGAAATACCGCGCGACGCGCACTTACTTTAGTTTGAGCAGTAGGACTCACTAAATTACCTTTATCAATATATTTCTTATTACCGTTCTTTATTGTGCCACACGAAGGGAGTGGGGAAATCGAAGACCACAATATAGCCCCGATGGCAAACGCATTCTCACTGCCAGTTGGGACAACACCGCCCGTGTGTGGGACTTGTCGGGTCAGCAAATCCCTGAACTCAAAGGGCATACTGGCTATGTCTACAGCGCCAGTTTTAGCCCCGACGGCAAACGCATTGTCACTGCCAGTTGGGACAACACCGCCCGTGTGTGGCACGTTGAAAGTCTAGATGAACTTTTATCTCACGGTTGTGCATGGCTGAATGATTACCTTGTCATCCATCCCAAAGAGTTGGAAACGCTGAAGTTATGCCAAAACAAATCTAACTTAAAAGCAGCAGCGCCATTTTTGGCTAAAGACGGTGAAGCGGAAGCAAGAGCAGGCAAATGTCAGGGTACATGCCAATAGACTGCCGCGCTTCGCGTTTTAACTATGAAAAATTGAAAAATGCGGAGCATCCTTATTACTTGCGGACGCATTTACGCATGGGGACGTCAATAATGCGGGAGGCACAGCCATACCGCATTTTGGCTCGTAATAATTACGAATTACAAATTATCAATTACGAATTATTTTGGCAGGCGATCGCCCTCTCAAAAAAGAACTTGACATATTGCTCTCATTATGGTTTTGACAGGTGGCAACATAGGGAAAATGTCAGTTTTAGATAATTTCTTGTGGGATGGGCATCTTGCCCGCCCAGATAGGTGGACGAGCAAGATGCCCACCCCACATGAGGTAAATTTGCAAAGGGCAGATGCTCCCGGTACTATGTAATAGTAGTCACTGCTTTGATCCTCGCTTTTGATGAACAAACCATTGGATGAAGCGCTTTCCGTCGAAATTGCCGATCGCATCAAAAGCAAGGCGGAAACTCCGTTTGATAATGCTTACCGAGCAGCATTGGCAACTAAGGGAGCAACTTATGTACAGGGATTTTTAGCTAAGGCTGGTCAACCATACCGACCGATTGAACACAGTTGGATTGAAATAGGCGATCGGATAGTTGATCCAACACTACCGTATATGAACAAAAATACCCTAGAGATTTGGTATTTTACGGCACATAGCCTGACAGTGAAGCAACTGAAAGCCATTATAGAAGAATCTCAGGAAGATTATCCAGAAGATGATCCGCTACCAATATATGGTGACCCACCTTATGAATATTACGGAGACGTGATGTTGGGTGGCAAGGACTACTTGGAAGCCCATCAAGCGGCGGAGGCTAAGTGCAAAGAACTCAATCAACTAAACGCTGAGAATAACTAAATAATTCGTAATTGATAATGACGCTCGTGCCTCGCTAACGCTTCGCTAACGTA
>CAZZXJ010000613.1:0-4188 GCA_964657905.1 uncultured Stigonema sp. | reverse complement strand
GAGACTTGGGAATGCGAGTGGGCACACCATTCCTAACTGGCAAGAACGGCTTACTAACATTTCATATCATGTCCGCTTGATTACTTATAATAAAAGCACCCCACCCCCTACCCCTCCCCGCACGCGGGGAGGGGAGACAAAGCACAGCTTTGGCGGGGTGGGGTGGAGTAGGAATTATAAGTGATTTACCGGACATGATATCAAGCATTTCCTCCGAGTAACCACAAAAAAAGGGTGGGCTGTTCGGCCCACCCTATAAAAATATAGAGACGCTGTTGCTAATTAACCCAACAATTCTTTAGCTTTAGCTACTACATTATCAACGGTGTAGCCGAATTTTTCTAGGACTACGTTACCAGGAGCAGAAACGCCAAATCGATCAACGCTAATCATCTTGCCTTCGTTGCCAAGGTAACGACACCAGCCGAAGCTAGAAGCGGCTTCCACAGCTAACCGCTTGGTAACAGCTTTAGGCAATACAGACTCCCGGTAGTCTTCGGGCTGTGCATCGAACAATTCCCAAGAAGGCAAGGAAACGACACGAACTTTCTTGCCTTCAAGTTTCCCAGCAGCCTCAGTACACATGTACAATTCGCTACCAGTTCCAATGAGGATAAGATCAGGTGTGCCATCGCAATCCAAGACGATGTAACCACCCTTAGCCACACCCTCAATGCTGGTTCCTGGCAATTGTGGCAAGTTCTGCCGACAAAATGCCATGAGGGTAGGGCGATGTTGATTGGCGTTTTCAATCGCCACTTTGTAAGCGCCAGAGGTTTCTTTACCATCGGCGGGACGGATGACTGTGAGGTCGGGAATTGCCCGCAAAGAAGCGAGGGTTTCAACTGGCTGGTGTGTAGGACCATCTTCACCCAAACCTATAGAGTCGTGAGTCATGACGTAAATGACTCCCGCTTGCGACAATGCTGAAAGGCGAATTGCTGCCCGCATGTAGTCGGCAAATACCAGGAAGGTTGCGCAGTAGGGAATCAGCCCAGAACCGTGCAGGGCAATACCGTTACAAATAGCGCCCATACCGTGCTCGCGCACACCAAAGCGGAGGTTGCGGTTTTGATATTGTCCTTTCTGGAAGTCACCTGCTCCCTTAAGTTCGGTGAGGTTGGAGTGGGTGAGGTCGGCAGAACCACCAATCAACTCTGGTAAAACCGGACCCAGCGCATTCAGGGTCATTTCGGAAGTTTTGCGAGTGGCGATCGCCTTGTCTTCAGGCTTGTAGGTGGGCAGAGCCGAGTCCCATCCTTCTGGAAGTTTGCCAGCCACCATCCGCTCAAACTCAGCAGCTTCTTGAGCATACTTAGCTTTGTAGTCAGCGAAGGTTTTGTTCCATTCTTGTTCTAGGTTTGCGCCCCGATCAACAGCTTTGCGGAAGCGCTTGAGAGCATCTTCTGGTACTACAAAAGGCTCATATTCCCAGTCTAAGTTTGAACGGGTGAGTTGAACTTCATCCTTGCCCAAAGCAGCGCCGTGGACACCAGCAGTGTTGGCTTTGTTGGGGGAGCCGTAGCCGATAGTTGTTGTCACCTTGATGAAACTCGGTTTATCGGTGACGGCTTTTGCTGCTTCAATGGCTTTGTGAATTGCCTCTAGATCCTTGTTGCCGTCCTGAACGTGCTGAACGTGCCAACCATAGGCTTCAAACCGCTTAGCTACATCTTCTGTGAAGGCAATGTCAGTTGAACCATCGATGGAGATGTGGTTGTCGTCGTACAAAGCGATGAGCTTGCCTAATCCCAAGTGTCCCGCCAAGGAACAGGCTTCTCCAGAAACGCCTTCCATGTTACAACCATCACCTAAAATGACATAAGTATAATGGTCAACAATCTTGGCATCCGGTTTGTTGAACTTTGCGGCGACGTGCGCTTCTGCCATGGCTAAACCGACCCCATTGGCGATTCCTTGCCCCAAAGGTCCGGTGGTTACTTCCACCCCTAGTGTTTCAAAGTTTTCTGGGTGACCGGGGGTTTTAGAACCCCACTGACGGAACTGCTTGATGTCCTCAATGGTAACGCTGTCGTAACCAGTCAAGTAGAGTAGGGCATACTGCAACATACAGCCGTGCCCAGCGGACAAGACAAAGCGATCGCGATTGAACCACTTGGGGTTTTTGGGGTTAAACCGCAGAAAGCTATCCCACAGTACAAATGCCATGGGCGCAGCGCCCATTGGCAGCCCTGGGTGTCCAGACTTTGCCTTTTCTACTGCATCAATTGCCAAAAAGCGGATTGAGTTGATACAAAGTTCTTCAAGGGTTTGGGTTGCAACAGCCATAATCTCTTGTTCTTTACGACGGGTTAGCACTCTTTGTAGCTCTCGACTTTTGGGGAGGCAAAAAGCGGTGTGGATTTTCTAGGGAGTTTCCGGTGTGGAGCAATCCTCCAGGAAAACTCCTGTCCTTCCACTGAACTTCTGATTGGCGGAAGCTGCCACTCGGAGTTCTCACTTTATGCCGTATTATTTTTAGATTTCCCCAAGGTAGTATTTTCATCATCCCATTGGTGCTTGTTGACCGACAACCCGCACAATTCGGGATTTTTGAGCGAGATTTTGGATTTATTTTATAAAGGATTCCCCCTAATATCGGTTGCCAAAGGGACTAAATTATGCATTAGCTTTGAAACTCCCTTGACTGAAGTACAGGGAATTGTTTGTTAGTTGTTAGTTTTTAGTTGTCAAAAATACTACTAACCACTAACCACTGCATGGGCGAATGGCCCTTCGGGTGACGCTCGTTCCGACGGGGGGTACCCGTTCGCGAAGCGTCTCCCCGAGTGAGAAGATCGCAACGCTTACGCTAACGCAGCCCCCTACTAAGCATTCCCAACCCCCCAATCCAAAATCTCCAACTTTAGAGGTACTTCTTAAAGGCTAGCGTGACATTATGCCCGCCAAAACCAAAAGAATTAGACAGTGCCACCTCGATATCTAAATCGCGGCTAGACTTGGGAACGTAATCTAGGTCACATTCTGGATCGGGATTTTCTAAATTGATTGTCGGTGGAATCCGGTTATTGGCGATCGCTAGTACTGTTGCTACCGCTTCAATGCCTCCAGAACCACCCAACAGATGACCTGTCATTGATTTGGTAGAGCTAATTGCGACCTTATAGGCGTGGTTGCCCAACGCTTTTTTCATCGCTGCGGTTTCCGTTGAATCGTTAAGTGAGGTGCTTGTGCCGTGGGCATTGATGTAGCTTATCTGTTCTGGCATGAGTCCTGCGTCCTTCAGTGCCATTCGGATCGCTCTTGCCGCTCCTTCCCCACCAGGCACTGGGGAAGTCATATGATAAGCGTCACAGGTCATGCCATATCCCACAAGTTCCGCATAAATTCTGGCTTTGCGACTTAGGGCGTGTTGCAGTTCTTCTAGGATTAAAATCCCCGCACCTTCACCCAAGACAAATCCGTCACGCTGACTGTCAAATGGACGGCTTGCATGAGCAGGGTCATCATTGCGAGTTGAAAGTGTCCTAGCCGAAGCAAATCCAGCTATTGCCAAGGGTGTAACTGCTGCCTCAGTTCCCCCACAAATCATTGCCTGGGCATATCCCCCTTGAATCAGGCGAAAAGCATCTCCTATGGCGTTTGAGCCTGCGGCACAAGCCGTCACGGTGCAGGAATTTGGTCCTTTGGCACCAGTGTGAATTGCCGTTAACCCAGCTGCCATGTTGGCAATCATCATCGGGATCATGAAAGGACTACAGCGATCAGGACCACGGTTCAGGTAGATTGTTTGCTGGTCTTCTAGCACTTTTAGACCACCAATACCAGAACCAATTATGACGCCCACTTGTTCTGCATTCAGGTCATTGATGACGAACTGCGCGTCCGCTTGCGCCTGAATTGACGCCGCGACGCCGAATTGGGCAAACCGATCCATGCGCTTAGCTTCCTTGCGATCCATGTAATCATGTGGATCGAAGTTTTTCACCTCACCAGCTATACGGCAAGCATGACGAGAGGCGTCAAACAAGGTTATTTCGCCAATACCATTGCGTCCGCTCACCAATCCTTCCCAATATTGGGCTGGTGTATTACCAATTGGTGTAATCGCGCCAACACCAGTTATAACAACGCGTTTACGTTTAAAATCTGTCATGACAATAATTAAAGTGGCTCGATGCAGGCAGAAAGAAAGAGGATCGGGAGAGGGGGAGAGAGGGGGAGGGG
>CAZZXJ010000612.1:0-4191 GCA_964657905.1 uncultured Stigonema sp. | reverse complement strand
ACTAAGTCGAATATGTAACAACTGGCGAGAGAAACCGGTGAGTCCAGCGCTCTCCTGCGGGTTTCCCGTCGTAGGCGACTGGCGTTAGCGTAAGCGTTGCGATCTTCTCCCAAGGGGAGACGCTTCGCGAACGGGTACACCAGCAGAGGAACGAGCATCAGGGGTTTCTAAACGATAAATTAACGGTTACTATCGTTACGGGTTGCAGACAGGGGTTAATATAGCGTTTTGGTGGGACACGCCTGCATTCCGACGCTTACGACAGGAATTGGAGTTGAGTTTAATCATGAAGTGCCGATCGCCGTTCAACAAAGAGAATTGGAACAGGTGGGGGCAACCGTTTGGGTGAAGGTGTTCAAGATAAAGTTATAGTTTGATCACAAAAATATTTGGGTAGAATCCGGAACGCCGCCCAATGCTGTTGTATAAGTATATAACTAATTAACTTTAAACCTCTATACAGAAACGCTGCCACACTGTTTTTCAGCAGTGTGGTTTTATATTTAGGAATCAGCCAGTCAGAATTTGTTGGGTTTACCGTACTAGAATATTACAGATCTCCACACCTTCAACCACACCCATTCTCTTGGTCGGTAATCATCATTTAACTTGTGCTAAAAACCGAATTTACACTTCTTTGATCGATTACTAATATGAGACTAAAGCAAGCAATTAAATGCTGAATTGAGCAAGATAGGAGAAGGAAGAAATTATGTTAGTTCGTTACAATCCCTGGCAAGAATTCAACTCTCTCCAAGGCAGAATGAACCGTTTGTTTGATGAAGCTTTGTCACCATTGACAGACATTGAGAGAGGCAATGCTAGAGTTCCGGCGGCTGAACTTCATGAAACAGCAGATGCTATTCACCTGAAGCTAGAAGTTCCAGGCATCGAAGCTAAAGACCTAGATGTACAAGTCACAGAAAACGCTGTTGCTATCACCGGTGAGCGCAAGTCCGAGAAGAAGACCGAAGGCAATGGTCATACTGTGAGTGAATTTCACTATGGTAAATTCCAACGTGTCATTCCTCTATCTGCTCGGGTTGAAAATACCAAGGTTACAGCAGAATACAAAGATGGCATTTTGAATTTGATCCTGCCCAAGACTACTCAAGAAAAGAACAAAGTTGTCAAAGTTAATTTAGAGCAAGCTACTGTCCAATAGGTTGTTGGTAGGAATTAGTTGTCCTTAATATTTAGCCTGGTTGCTTGTATGCACCGGGCTTTTTTATTAACTTGAGTCTGGGTCAAAATAATTCGTAATTCGTAATTCGTAATTATTACTAGCCAAAATGCGGTTCGCTCGTGGCCTCCCGCATAAAAGCGCGTCCCCATGCATAAATGCATTCGCAAGTAGTAAAGAAGATCTCGCTTTTTTTCTTTTTCATAATTAAAACGCGTAAGCGTTGCGGTAGCGAGGCACGAGCGTCAGGAGCGTCAGCGCTGTTCGCTGTGCGCGGCAGTGAGGGGCTTGTACCCTTAATGAATTAATTATTAATTAAGTTAGAAATTTCTAATTACGAATTACGAATTATTTGCTCATTGCTAAAAAACACCTAAATAACAAATGACTATTGACAAATGACAACTAACAACGAACAACGAACAACCAATTGTGAATAACATTAACAAGCTTTTAGTACAGGCGCAAGCCGCACATGATGCAGCTGACGGGTCATCGCTGATTCAATGCCTACAACAATTGATTTTGCTTGATGACTTAGAACATCCAGAAATAGCTAAAAATCGAGAAAATTTGCTCTTGTTAGCACTCTCAATTTTAACGCTTGGGGATTTTCAGCAACGTTGGGAAATAGCTAAGGTGTTTAGCCGTCTAGGAACGATTGCCATGGCCCCACTGATTGACATTTTGGAGGATGAAGACGCAGACGAAGAATTGCTCGGTTTTGCAACGCGAATCTTGGGGGACATGAAAAACCCAAATGCGATCGCGCCTTTGGTTGAATTACTTAAAACCAATGATCATGAAGAAATCAGGGCAATGGCAGCAGCCGGACTGGCGCAAATCGGCACTGTTGCTATTTCTGCTTTAACGGAACTCGTAGGAGATCAAGATACACGGTTGTTAGCAGTGCGATCGCTCTCCTACATTCGTCACAGAGAAACCATCCTACCTCTGTTAAGTGTGGTGCAAGACCCAGAAATTGCTGTACGCGTGGCAGCGATTGAAGCTTTAGGTAGCTTTCATGACGAACGCGTACCACCAGTGCTTTTGAATGCTTTGGGTGATGTAGCAGCTACCGTCAGGCGCGAAGCAGTGCTTGGTTTGGGTTATCGCCCCGACTTATGCTCTGAATTAGATTTGGTGACCAGACTGCAACAACGGCTTTATGACGTTAACCAAGAAGTTTGTTGTGCGGCGGCGATTGCCCTTTCCCGGATGGGTTGTGACACCGTTGCTTACCACTTATTTCAGGTGCTGATGTCGCCCAATATACCACTGAAGCTGCAACTAGAAACCATCCGCGCTTTGATCAGGGTGGAAACACTATCTGGCTTGGAGTTTCTCCAACAAGCACTTAATCAATTCCAATCTCCAACACTGTGGCACGAAATTGTTACGGTTTTGGGGCGAGTCAACTGTCCGACGTTAACCGAAAAAGCAGCAGAAATTTTGCTCTCAATATTGCGATCCCAGCACCCGGCAGTTGAGATCACCTCAACGAGAAGCGCTCTAGCCATGTCTTTGGGTCAGGTAGGCAGTATCCAGGCATTGGAACCATTGATCGCAATGTTGGCAGAAGATCCACAGGTGAGACTCCACGCGATTGCGGCACTGAAGAATTTAGCTCCCGATGTTGCACATCAACAATTGCAGCAGTTAGCAAATCATGGTGATCTCACACCCGAATTGCAACAAGCAGTGGTTGCAGCCCTAGCAGAATGGTAACTGAGGAAAGGGGTTCAGCAGTGCTGCTCTATCGGGTCTCACTCAAAATGCAACTAAACACGGTGACTAAAATTTTTGGACAAGAATTTTTTGCCTCTCTGTGTTCTCTGGGCATGGGGCATGGGGCATGGGTGCGTTTGCTATACCCTATGCCCACTTGGCCAAACGGCGAGGCGTCGATTCCTCGCCGTTTTCTTTGACGTCAACGGAATTGTAATTAATACCTCCTAAAAAAAAGAGTTGTAACAAACATGACTAAATTGTGTTAATAAATTCGTTAATTTAATTGAAGCTATAAGTAATTCAGGCTACATCAAAATGCGGCTAGAGCAGTTGCAAGCCTTTCAGGCGATCGCAGAAACTGGCAGCTTTCAACAAGCAGCGCGAAAATGCGGTGTAACCCAATCGACTATCAGTCGCCAAATCCAGGGGCTGGAAACAGATTTGGGGTTGGAACTGCTTCATAGAACTGGTCAGTCAAAGCTGACGCTAGCGGGTGAACTGTTGCTACCCCGTGCCCGCAAAATTTGCCTTGAGTGGCAGACGGCTACACAAGAAATAGCAGATTTACTAGCAGGAAAGCAGCCAGAACTTTGCGTTGCAGCAATTCACTCACTGTGCGCCTATTACCTACCGCCAGTGTTGCAAAAATTTTGCCACGATTATCCAGATGTACAATTGCGGGTGACATCATTGGGTAGTGATCGGGCATTAAAAGTCCTCAAAGATGGACTGGTGGATCTGGCAATTGTAATGAATAACCGCCTTTTAATCGCTAGTAAAGAAATGGTGGTACAAGTGCTATACGATGAACCTATAGAAGTCCTAACGGCAGCCAGTCACCCGTTAGCCCAATATGAACACATCCCGTGGTCGGAACTCATTAATTATCCGCAAGTGGTTTTTAAGGATGGTTATGGGATGCAACGCTTGGTACAAGATAGATTTGAGAGTCTGGAAGCTAAACTGTTGGCGGCATTAGAGGTAAACACCCTAGATGCCTTCCGAGGAGTGGTGCGCCAAGGAGAACTGGTAGCTTTGCTACCTCACTCGGCATTAGTTGAAGCACGTCATGACTCCTCGCTTGCTGTTCGTCCCCTGGCTAGCAACGTTAATGGTTCTCTAGTTGACGGTTCCAGTTTGACTCGTCAGGTGGTTATGGTAACTACTCAAGACCGCCTCCAGATTCCCCCGATCAAACACTTTTGGCAACTGGTGCTGAAAAATATACCACCAGAATTAGATTCTATGCAAAATTCGTCATTAGTCATTGGTCATTA
>CAZZXJ010000611.1:0-4192 GCA_964657905.1 uncultured Stigonema sp. | reverse complement strand
TATCTCCAAGTATTTAATCGGTTGTAATCGTGTCACCTTTTACTACTTATTCCCTATGCCCTATGCCCTATGCCCATCTGCTTAGTTGCAAACGTCCCTGTTCCAAAACTTTAGTATAAAGCTCTTCCAGCCGAGTCATATTATTGCTGATGGTATAGCGATCTAGTACCCGCTTTCTTGCTTTGTGTCCAAGCAGGGTTGTTAACTCCGGATGGTCTTGAAAGAGTGGCAATAGAGTTTTCAATTGAGTTCGCACAGTTTTGGTGTTGAGAATTACACCTGCTCCCTTGGACAAGACTTCTCCATCGGCACCCACGTCTGTAGCTAAACAAGCAAGCCCACACGCCATTGCTTCTAATAGAGACAGGGACAACCCCTCTACTATTGATGGCAAAATAAATACATCTGCTCCTTGTAAAATTTCGATACGTCGGCTTTCATCAGCAACAAATCCCAACCAGATAATGCCGTATTCGGAGCCATAAAACGGTTCTAAAGAGGACTTTAATGGACCATCGCCAACAATCACTAACTTGCTTCCTGGTTCCATTTCTGCCTGCTTCCATGCACGAAGCAGGGCTTCAACGTTCTTTTCTGGGGCTATCCGACCTTGGTAAACAAACAAGCGATCGGCTTTAAATTCTGCTTTAACGTTAGAAGGGGCTGGAGAATATTTGGTAGGATCAACCCCGTTAGGAATGACAGCAATATTTTCTGACCGCAAACCCAAGCGTGCCATCAATTCTCGTTGAATTTGGGAAAATACAATCACACGATCGTAATTACCCAAAAAAGGCGCATAGAGTTGATAAGCCAACAGTTGTGTTCCCGATAATAGTTTTGCTCCCTTGCCAGCAAACGGTGTGTGGAAAGTAGCAATTAGGGGTAAATTCAGTTGGTCACAGATTTCCGGTAAAACAAAGTCAAGGGGAGATAGGGTGAGGGAAGCATGAACTATATCTGGCTTAATGCGCCGCAGGGACTGGGTTAGAACCTTGGTTGCTTTGAAAGTCGGAATTGTGTAAACCTGGGACTTGTAAATGAAGGGTAGGGAAACTTCTTGGCAATTTGGCCATTTATCCGGTTTGGATTCTTCTTGGGCAAAGTGGAGGAAGCTAACTTGGTGTCCCCGGTCTAGTAAGGCATTTGTAATTTCTCTACTATAGGTGACGTTACCGCAAAAGGGTGATTTTTTTCCAATCCAGGCTATACGCATTCTTTATAAGCTTTCAGAAAGGCGGGTTTATTTTATCAGCTTTTTGTCCTTTATTTTTTGTATGCTTGTTCTGTGGTACTTGCGGGTTTTTATTAGTTGCATACAATCACCCCACTGCGGAATTGAGATGCAAAATTGGATATATTTTCCACCATTACATCTATAGACTTATTTATTCTCTTTCTAAGTTGTTAATTTTTTAGATGATAACAACTTATGGGGAAGACATAGATTATATCTAACTTTGGTTACATTGATCGCCAGCAAGTATGTAAAAATTAAACTATCGCTAAGTTTACCACGAAAACCGCAGCTTTCAGTAAATTAGTAATGAATAATAACTCTTTTGAGCTTCTACCTATTCAGAAGATTTAAACCAGCTTAATAGACCACCTGAAAAAACGATCACAGCTAATCCCAAAAATACAGTCTGTAATCCAACAAAGGTTTCTACTACACCTGTTAATGCCAAGGGCAAGGAGAGGGCAATATTAATCACGTTGTTTTGTAGACCAAAGACTTTGCCACGCATTTCTGCCGGAGTTTCTGTTTGGATTGCAGTTTGCATGGGGATACCCACTAATGCCCCAAACATACCTAACAGGGTGACCAACAGCATGACAAGCCAAAGCTGTTTAGTAATTACCGCCAAACCGATCAGTGATGCTGCCATACCCATAGATCCATACAAACTTAACTGGGTATAGGAGACACGTTGAGCAAACTGACCGATAAGCGTTGCCCCAATAGCAATGCCAACGCCGCCGGCAGCGAGTAAAAAGCCGAATTGGGAGGCTTTCAGGTTGGGAATTATTTCTGCCATCCGAACGGCTAGAACAGTTAACGCCGCAAATACGGAGAACAAGATGATCAGTTGGATCAAGGCATTGCGAAGGCGAAGATTGTCTTTGAGATAGCTGAAACCATCGCGCAGGTCAGTAAAAATGTGGTTCGATTCTTTTTCGCTTTGGAGAGGTTTTTCGTCAGTGACAAGGAGTAACAAAATTATCCCCGCGATCGCATAACTGCCACCGACCACAAGTTCCTTGCCTAAAGAACCATCACCACCGAGGATCAGCCAAAGGTGATCGGCGAGTGCTAACAGCGGTTCCCCTACGGCAAACCCAATAATCACACATGCCATCATCGTCGTTGTGTAAAGGGAGTTAGCCGAGAGCAAATGCTGCTCTTGCACCACCAAAGGAATTGCCGCCTGTTCTGCTGGTGCAAAAAACTGCGTCAGCGTAGAAACTAAAAAAGTAACGACAAGAATAATGCCAAAACCTACTGGCAACACACCCACTGGTTGCCAATCATGAGTCAACCACAGGAGCAAGGGAATTACCAAAACCAATATACCGCGCCAAACGTTGGTTGCTACTAGTACTACCTTTTTTGACCAGCGATCTACAAACGCACCAGCAACTGAACCAAATAGTACTGCCGGAATAGTAAAAGCAATCATCAGCACCGACACCCAACCACTAATGCTTTGATCGCTCCCTTGAAACTGAGTGTTAATCAAGGCAATCATCAGCACTAAATACACCTTATCTGCTAGTTGGCAGAAGAGTTGACCACCCCAAAGAGCCAAGAAGTTGCGGTTTTTCAATACTGGCCAAAAACCCTGTTGTAAGTCACCTGATGCGGCGACCTTTGAAACTGAGAGCTTAGTATCCTCCGTTTCATCTACTGTGGCAGTGGCTACTTGCTTATTCTGCTCAGGAACATTACTAAAGGTTGATTGATCGTCGGATTTTTTTTCAGATTGATTTGTGACATCAGTTTTTGGTATTTCCGAGGTCCAATTTTCATCGTTCTGAGAAACGTCTTTTGCGGACATTTCTTGGTGATACATATTACTGGGTGTGCATTTTGGAACCGCACTTAAATGGTTGTTCACGTTAGGCGACGTATGTGCCCTATTCTGTTTTTTGACGTAGCTTGGTGACAATGGCAGGATTTTTGGATCCCGATCAGACGGTTGCATCATGGTTGGCAGCAAAATAAGAATCGATCAAGGCAGCGGAGCGAATAGGGCGACTAAAATGATACTGAGCATAGGATCGCAAAACTTGCTCAACAGATAACCAGCCAGAATTGGCTACATCTTGCATTATCTCTGGTTGCGACAACTGCTGGAGTATGGAGAGTTCTGTAGCATTCAGGCGGCCCGAAAGCACTGGTATTTCTTGTTGATGAACAATGGTTTGGAAAACGTCGGGAGTGGGTTGTAGGGGCGGGGTTACCCCGCCCCTAAGTCCGGTGGAATAAGAACCCCCTGCTTCCGCCGCTACCCCCACTGTTTTTCTTTTCGCCTCTGCTTTCAAACGATCCAATGCTTGTAAACAAACAGTTCCACCCGCAGAAGCGCTAAATCCTATCCGCCAGTGAGGGTCTGTAAAATCTGGCGTTAGCTGGATTCCAGTTAAGCAACAAGCCTGTACTTGCGGAATCAGTCCAGCTAAAGCTAAAAGGTGAAATACTCCATGAGCTAGATGTGGTAAAACACTATTATGGTCTGTGTTAGGCAGTGCTTCTAAGCGACTGAGATGTTCGTTAAATAACTCATACAGTTCTTCTTGAGGTTGTTCGCTGAGCGCCTGACACAGCACTATTTCTGCTAAATACTGACTTGCTGCTAATTTCCCCAAGTCCTTGGCAAGACCGGCATATGATTTTATAGTTTGTGCTTGAGTAATTTTATCGAGCGATCGCCCTTTGGCAATCAGTAATTCATTCACCACAAACATCCCACTCCTGCCTCCAAGACTGGAGTTGTGTTTGCGTGCCCCAAGTGCAACTGCACGAATCAAACCGAACTCAATAGTCAAAATTGTCACTAGTCTATCCGATTCGCCGAACCCCTGAGCTTTAAGATTAATTCCTGTCGCTTTATAAGTTTTACTCATTAGTCATTGGTCATTGGTCATTGGTGAGCCAGCGCGGTCATGTTCGTTACCCCCATGAGCGACT
>CAZZXJ010000610.1:0-4205 GCA_964657905.1 uncultured Stigonema sp. | reverse complement strand
AATATCAGCTACGCTGTTGTTGTTGTTGTTATTTTGAATTTAATCAGAGATAATTTCTGCTCTGCCCATTGGGTAAAAATCTACCCGTTGTTTCATCAATCTTTACTTGACAACGCTTCAATATGCCGGAAATATTAAGGTCTTCTACCCCAATGGCATCAACTTTTCTAGAAGCAATTGTATTCGCTACTTCCCACTGGTATGCTTGACGTTTATCAGCAATTTTCTTATGAAGTCTACCAACTATTAACGCCGCCTTTTTACGATTCTTACTACCTTTGGCTTTGCGGCTAACTCTGCGCTGTCTAATCTTTAGAATACGTTTAACTTTTTTGTTGGTTGCAAACTTAGGATTTTCAATCTGATGTCCATCAGACAGATGTACTAAGTATGTGATTCCCATATCGCAACCAATCACTGATTTAACATCAGTTAAGGCTACAGCAACGTAGTTAGGGATATCCTTATTCTCAATCCTTACCGAAACATACCAACCGTCTTGACGTTTTCTGATAGTCGCAGCCTTGATAGTATAACCGCACGGGATTATTCTAGAGTTGTGAAATCTTATCCAACCTATCTTAGGTAGATAGATTTTACTCCCGCCTATCTTTATCCCCGTTGTGTAGGTAAAAGATGAAAAGGTCGAACGATTTTTAAACTTCGGAAAGCCTCCACCTTCAAAGAAGTTTTTGTAAGCTGTATCTAATCGTTTAACATTTTGCTGCAATACTATAGAATCAATTCCCGCATACCAAGGTCTAGCTTTTTTAAAGTCTGGTAATGCTGTAATCTGAATGTCTCCAGCACTACGTCTAGGATTTTTAGGCTTACCATCCTTGTCAACTTTGCTATCTTTCCACGGTTCACCAGTCGCACCATTCTTGCTTACAAAACAAGTAATTGGACAAGCTTCAGCTTTTGTATATATGTCACAGTAGTCTCCTTGTATGAACTGTTGACTATACTGGGATATTCTGTCTCGTAATGACCAATTGTACTGGCTGCGAAGCATATCAACCCAATTATCCATAGTGGTGGATTGAGTATCACTAGGACGTAACTTGTAAACATAGTTTGTGAGCAACTGGTAATCACCTCCTTGTTTTTTTTCGTCCTACTACAATAGCATTAGTATGTTCGCATTGTGTACAAAAATATGGCAAAAAAAGATTTACATATTCGGATTACAGAGCGCAGAATGCATAAGTTGCAGTTATATGCGGCACAAGCCGATAAAACAATGACTCAGGTTGTAGAGGAATTATTGGATACATTACCAGCGCCACAAAAAGAAAATATTACGGAGTCCTAAAGGACTCGATTAGCCTTCATCCCCTGCCTAAAGTACGAAGTTAGGACGCTTATGCGTCCTACTTCTCAGGGGTTTTCGGCATCTTTCTTATAAGTTTCCCGTGGTAGTTCCGGTGGTTCTATGAACCTATTTTGCTCTTAGCGTTTTCTAACCATTGTTTTTTTTGAATCTTTTTTAGACGGCAGTATTACATATAGTAGGGGCACGGCAGTGGCCATTGGTGTCAACTTAGCCTTAAATGGGCGGTTAAAACCGCAGCTACACAGGCAAAACCCTTGATTTTCCGTATTGCCGCGTAGGCGGTGAGTCCAGCCCTGTTCGCGCTACTCGTCTCCCCTTGGGAGAAGGAGGGTTAGCCCGACCTAGGCGACTGGCGCGCGAATTCTATTCGCACTTGTCTTAAGTTGACACTAATGGGCAGTGGCGTGCCCCTACGACAATTTGTGGTTCAATAAACAGAAAATAGCTGTAATTACCAGGGAGCAATAGAAAACCGTGAGTATTTCGTTCGACCGAGTCTCTGATATCTATGACGCAACGCGGGGACTACCGCCTGATGTCTCTGTTGCAGTTACTAACACCATTCTCAAGATAGTATCGGCAAGACCAGATACCACGTTTTTTGAACCTGGTATCGGCACCGGCAGGATTGCTTTACCCATCGTACAAAGAGGCTATTCTTACACTGGTGTGGACATCTCAGAGAAGATGCTCGATGAGCTTCACCGTAAGCAGCAGGGAGTGTCTCATCGAATCACCTTGGTAAAAGCAGATGCAACCGCTCTGCCGTTTGGCGACAACTCATTCGATGTAGCATTGACGGTACACGTGCTTCACTTGATTCCCGCTTGGCAGCAAGCACTTGCAGAAATTCGTCGAGTGCTCAAGCCAGAAGGCGTTTACCTCTACAGTGACAGTCGCATGAATGCTGCAAGTCTCGATGACTTTGATTTCAATCAAAATCGGTTTGATTTTGAGCAACGGTGGCAAGCCATCCTTGCTGATTATGGTCATCCGGTGACTCGCTATGGTGCAACAGAACAAGAGGTTTTAGAACTGTTGAGCGAACAAGGTGCAACTTTGGAAACAGTCGTTGCAGCCAAATGGCGAGTTGAGTTGACGGTTGGGGAATTGCTTGAGCGTTACGAGAACAAGATGTATAGCGCTTGCTGGCAAGTCCCAGATGACATTTTCACTGGTGCTATTAAAGATTTGCGGCAATGGTGTCAGCAGCACTACGGCTCCTTAGAAGCTGACCTGTCTCACGATCATACGTTCAAGTTTGTTGTGGTAAGCAACTGGGCTTGATTTGGTTGAAGTTGATTATATCAAAATTGTCAGGGCGGGGTAAAGAGCGCCCCTAAGGCGTCCTAAGCCTTAAGCAATATGACGATAAGTCGTGAATGGTAACCCAGTTCGCTGCTTAACATCAATCAATGACTTATAGTCACCTCGTCGTTGCCTTTCTGCAATGATTTTTTCAGCGATCGCGGCATCCAGTCCACAAGCAACCAGTTGCTCAGTTGAATATATGTTTAATCGTTTCCAGGAAAAATCTGCTTCTTTCTTATAGTTGTAGCTAAAGGTAATCAGGGGTGCAATGCGAGCTACATGATTTTCCGGAATCCCGGCAATTTCCGTTAACTCTTCTGTATGGGTAAAAATATATCCTTCACTGAGAAGTGATTCAATGTTATTAGCATATACTATTGGTAGACCTAAGCCGTTCACTAATTCATTTTTTGAACACTCATTAATATCTAGCTTTTTGCGACTATTTGCCACTAAATTTGCTAGCTCTGTTTCTTCAGGAATGGGCAACGTTTTAGGATAAATTTTGGCTAGAAATCTTGTTTTAAGGTAGAAAGCCACGCCAATTTGAGCTAACCAGATCATCGTTCCTATACTACTTGAATAGAAAACCAAACTTAGTCCAGTGAAGCCTATACCTAGTACAATCCAAACATTAGTCTTAGATTTGTAACCTGCATAAGCAATAGTTAATCCCCCGGATACAGGAATTAATGATAACCACACCCAAGAAGGGGTTTGTTGAAACCAAGAAACAGATGGTGACACAGTAAATTTACAGATAGATTTTAATTACAAAGATTTTAAAAGTTTTTGCCGTTTTTCTTCGTACTCTTCAGCAGTAATCACACCAGAGTCATAAAGCTTTTTCAAGTCAGCTAAAGCCCTGGTTGCGTCTTGAGCCGATACTGCTCCCCCTGAATAACCTCCTCCTATTTGAACCGATACAACTCCCCCTGAGTAACCTCCTGCTATGCCTTTGTTGTATTTAATATTAAAATCAGTATCTGACATGAAAATTAGCGAGAAAAAATCAACAAATGCTATTAGTGCTGGAATCCCAGTCCAGCAAAATAATAGATACAAAATACCTGCTAAATTTTCACCAAGGTAAAATTTGTGAATGCCTATGCTCCCAAGAAAAAAGCAAATAATAATCGCTGTAGATTTACTTTTCATGTTTACTCCAATATTTCATTAGATTAAATAGCTAGATACAGTCTGGACATCAGCATGACAAGCTTACGGGTGTTTCACAATGAACTCCGCTGATTTCTACTAAGTTTACCTGTAAGAAATAAGAGCAGAAGCATACCTGCTTGGGCTTCCAGTAAAACAAAGTAGCCTTTAAATATATAGTTTAAATCTGTAGCTGAGTTGGAGTAAAAAATCAGACCACCTACTGCTATATATGGCAATAAACGCAACCAATTTAATTTAAGATTTTGCCTTTTACTTTTAAAGTTAATCATCAACTTATTTTTGTTATTTTTTTTAATTTACAGCGAATTCCATTCGAGTAGACCACAATATAACCGTAGGGGCGGGGTTACCCCGCCCTTACAATGTGGTCAATTCA
>CAZZXJ010000609.1:1157-4214 GCA_964657905.1 uncultured Stigonema sp. | reverse complement strand
TGATTGTAGAAGGCTTCAAGACCGGTGACACAAGTTTTGTCGTTAAACAAACGGTCGTGGCGCTCTTTGATTTTTTCTGCAATTGTGAGTCGCCAAGCTGGGTCTAGTCCTAATTTGACAGCAATTTTAATATATTCTGCTTCATGTTGAGCGATGGTGTCTGTCACTCCTAGCATTTTGAGGAAGCTGTAAGAGTGAAGACCGCGCATAAATTCCCCTGGACAGGTAACGATGGGGAGGTTGCAAGCGATCGCCTCTAGGGTTGTATTACCACCAGACCAAGTGAAAGTGTCAAGGTAAACATCTGAAAGTAAGTTAATCATCAGATAGTCAAGCCGTTCTGGAATGGTGAGAAACACGCAGTAATCCTCACTCTTCAGACCGACTGCTGCAAAAGCACGGTTCAGACGCTGCTGAAGTAAACCACCACGTAGAAAGACGAATTGAGCTTGAGGAACACGACAAGCAATTTCCGCAAAAATAAAATCATACTGCGGCAGATATTTGAAAGGAGCTTGGCAACATAAATAGATGACTGCATCATCTCGTAGCTTATAATCTGAGCGGGTCTTAATTACTGGCGGAATATAGGGTTTCGGATATGAAACACCAATATTAGGCAAGCGAATGAGTTTCTCGGAGTAATGTTCTTGGGCATTTTCCGGTTCCATTAACTCGCTAGACAAAAAGTAATCAATAGTTGGCAAGCCAGTTGTTACCGGATGTCCCCAAGCAACGCATTGTACAGGCGCAAGCCGCAAACCAGCCATTTGCATTGTTTGCGCGTCCATGCCAATTTCAGGATAGATAAGAATGTGCAGTTGATCGGCAATTATCTGTTCGCAAGCTGCTGCCAAATTATGGGGTATATGGTGAAAAACATCACTGTCATCTTGGAATTGTTGTGTAATTTGGTCTGGTGAATTTCCTGTGTAGTAACAGTAGATTTCAAAGCTTTGGCGATCGCAGTGACGCAGCCAGCCAGTTAACCAAAGTGTTCCACTGTAAGAGTGTAGGTAAGCTGAAACGTAGCCAATACGAATTTTGTTATCAGGTCTAAGACTCGGTATTGATAAAGGAGCAATCCATTGGGGATAGTTAGCTGCCATAATTTCATGCACTAAGTTCCCATACTGACGTTGCAACTCTATATCGTTTTGAGCTTGATACGACAGGTAAAAGTTTGTGAATCCACCTATCCCTGCTAAAGCATTCTGTTTTTCTGCATCAGTTTTTAGGGATGTCTCTTGGATTAAATCTCGTAGTCCTTGGGTAAATCGCTCACGATAAAAACTGATTTCATCATGAGTATCGTAGATCATCGGGACTATTAAATGTTTGAGAAGCTTAAAAGTGTAATCAGCAGGTAATGCATTTGAGGCAGCGATCGCACTAGAGATTGCTTCTTGAGTTCGCCCAATATGCAGCAAATTGATGATTAACGAAAAATGCAAATTCCCGTCTGTCGGGTAAAGTTTAATGCCTTCTCGGAGAATACTAAAAGCTTCGTCTAGCAGGTTTAACTGTCGATAACACTCACTTAAGTGGGAATAAACCTCTGGATCGCCTGCTTGAACTTCTAGTAGCTTTTGATATTGTGTGATCGCCTCTTGCCATCTTCCCTCCTGAAAGAACTTCTTACTTAAACAAAAAAAAACTGTCCGGTTTGTGTATCGGTGAGGTTTTCTACTTCACAGGAAGGAATAGTTTCTGCTTTTGCTCGTGCTACGCCTTGTTTATTTTCGTGTTCCAAAACAATTCTTGCTTTGATGTGAGGTAGCAAAGCCTCCCACTGCATACTACTCAACGGTTCAACCAGAGAAATTTCTAGTCCTTCGCTGGCATCTAAATCTTCTTGGATCACAAGATTCATCATCACAGCTGATAGTAAAAGCTCTGCATCTTCACTCGAAATGTTACTTATTTCAATAATTAGAGTCGTCTTTTGACTGTCAGGATGAGTGGCAAGAGCTTTAATAACTCGTCCTAAGTCAAAAATTATTAACTCTTCTAATTGGCTCCAGTCTGGGAAAATTATCAGGTTAATATCTCTTAACTTGAACTTATCTTTGATAGCGATCGCCTGATGTTTTTGGAATAGTTCTTGAAAGAGTTCTCCGATTTGAGCGGAGTAAGAACGACTGTCAAGAAATCTGGGGTTTTCCTGCATTTTTTGCTTAATTTCCCCTGCTTTTTGCTGACGCAATTCAAGGTCGGTTCCGAGAGCAACAGCTAAGTGAATATAAGCCTCTTCACTGTTTGTAATTAAATCAGGTATCTGGAGTTCTCGTAGAAGTGATGCTCCCTTTCGAGAGCGAGAGGGTTCTGTTTCCATGAGCACCGTAGGTAAGCCTACTTCCAACGGATCGAGCAGCGAAGTCATACCAGAGTAAGGATAGGAGTCTAAGTAGATATCACCAAGTTTCAAACGTTCTTTGACATCAGCACGGTTTGGCGCACAGCCAAGAAAGATTAACCTATCCTGAGGTATGCCATGTTGAGCAAATGTGGCGGCTATGCGCTTTTGGAAAGCAATAGCTGGATAGGACGATGACCAGTTTGGATTAAACGGATAAAGTAAAAGTACGGAATCAGGAATACTAGCAATTATCTTCGCCCATGCTACTTCTAGCTCTGGAATTATTTTGTAGTAATTAGCTCCAGAAACATAAACCACAGAAGTTTTAGCAATCCCTAGATTTTCTCGGCTAATACTGGTGGTAGCAAGGATTTGTTCTTCAGTTGCAAAATCGAAACATTGGGGAGGACAGTCTAATGTAACTAGGGTTTCAGTGTAATGTTGTTGAGCATTTTCTTCTGGCTCAGAAAGTTTACTCGATATGTAGTAATCAATGTGACGCATACCAGTTGTCACTGGAGAATTCGCGTCAACTACCTGTAAACGTGCTAGCCGATGCAAGGCAAGCAAAGTAATTTGACGAGTTACTATGGTCAGATTAGTAGAAATGAACAGGATATCTATGTCTGCTTCTCGAATGATTTGCACTTGACTATCTAGGTCTGCTGGCAGTTGAACAAGCCTATCTGCATGACCAG
>CAZZXJ010000609.1:0-1057 GCA_964657905.1 uncultured Stigonema sp. | reverse complement strand
TAAAGGGTAATTGGTGGGGAAGGCAATACAGCATTGCTATGAGTAAATATTGAATAGCTTTCGGTTCTTCAAATCCTTTAGCAACTTGTGCTACCGTTTGAGACACAAAATTCTGTTCGGTTTCGGTCAAGGGTTCATACTGAATCCCACTATTTAGTAGTGCTTGATATGCCTCACCAACTTTACTCAAGTATAGTCTTTCAAGTAGATTTTCCTCTGTAACCAGACACAATTCAGCCATCTGTCTTCTCAAAAAGCGAAATTCCTCTAGTAAAGATGGCTCTAAATTTTCTCTACTATATATGTCTACAATGCTAGATAACCTATCGATAAAGTTAGTTTTTTTGTTGAACTCCTCTACTAATGTTTCAGAGAGGTTTTTTTCAAAATTTGTAATACATATTGGCTGTTTAGAATATTCTTTATCACAGCAAGGTATAATTTCTGCGTTTGCTTGTGCTACAGCTTGTTTATTTTCGTTTTCCAAAACAATTCTTGCTTTAATGCGAGGTAGCAAAGCTTCCCACTGGATATCACACAACTGTCCAACCAGAGAAATATCTAGTCCCTCGCTGACATCTAAACCTTCTTGCATCAAAAGATTCATACTCACAGCAGACAACAACAGTTCGGCATATTGCTCGACACTGTTGCTCGTATCGACTAGTAGAGTAATGTATTGACTATCAGAATGAGTGGCGAGGCTTAAAACTACTCGTTCCAACTCTAAACCGAGTACTTCTTCTGGCTGCGACCAATCGGGGAAGATAATTAAATTAATCTCCTTCAGCTTTAAAGGTAGAAGAGTAGCCTCAATCAATGCCGAACTGACAGTTTTCGCCATTTTTGACCAAGAAAACTGTTTAGCCTGTTCCAAACCAGCACTAATCAATGATTTACGAATATCAGGTTTTTGTACCTCGCACAGTGCATTTACCAGTCCTTCCACATCATCATCATTTATGTATATGGCAGCTTTGCCTGCCACTTCTGGAATTGAAGCATTAGGACAAGTGATGACTGGACAACCACAAGCCATTGCTTCAACTACAGGCAT
>CAZZXJ010000608.1:0-4228 GCA_964657905.1 uncultured Stigonema sp. | reverse complement strand
CAGAACAACCCCATGTCTAAAGACATTCGTTTCAATAAAGAATTTTGTTTCTTTGTCTCCACGGATAAATCCGCTTGCTCTAGACCACGATTCATCCACCATAAAGCTTGGTGCAGTCGCTCATGGGGGTAACGAACATGACCCTTACGGGTGACGCTCGTGCCGACGCTCGTTCCTCGTTCGCCCTTGGCGTCTCCCTTTGGGAGAAGATCGCTTCGCTATCGCTACCGCTGACGCCGGAGTACCGGAAGATCGCTAACGTCAGTTGCTCTACTTGGGGAGACCCCAAGACCGCACTGACGATAGCGCGCTGCTTCACCAGTCGCACAGAATACCCAACTGAATTCTGGCGAAGTAGCGCATGTATTCTTCATTGGTCATTTGTGCGCCAGTGTTAAAGCTTTGAGGTTATACCACCATAATTTTCCTAAAAAATTATCATAAGTATCTTTATTTTAGGCATTTTCTTCAGTAATGTTTACATATTATCATTGATACTCAGTATTTATTATACTAAACCTCAGGTCTATCATGATCCATTCATGCATCACAAGGCTTCTTCCAATAGCCTTAACTCTAGTAGGTTTTGGCTTGCCTGTAAAAAATGCTACTGCATTTACTTATCAATTCAGTGTTACTTACGACACAACAGTCATAATTAATCCCTTTAAACCCGAGTTCCCGGATATAGTAAGGGCAAGGATCACAGGTGACGCTACCGATGCTCCTTACGGATTAGATTTCTTAACCAGCAATACTTACGGTCACGTTAACCCGATTAGCTCAACGGTCACCAAAACCACCTTTAATGCAGATCCAACCGCGTTTGGCTTAAACGGCGAACAAGCACTTTCCGACAGATATTTTGGCGGTGCTAATGAGTTATTTGGCACAGCGAGTGACAGCGCTGTCGTTGACCAAGAGAAAGGCACAATTTCGGGTGGTGGTACTATCACTATCTCCGGTGGAACGGGCATATTCAACTAGCCCCTAACGGGTTGGGGTGCTTCAGCATATTTGAGGGAAGGAACAGTGTAAGTGTTACCGCTGTCCTATGCTGGAGATGGGCAATAGTCTTGTGGGTGAAACTGTGTTTTTTAGCGTTGTTATTCCAACTTACAATCGCAAGCCGATTTTAGAAAAGTGCCTCAGAGCTTTGGAGATGCAGCAACTGACAAATTTAGAGTCCGGAGATGCAACGTCTATACAAGGTTACGAGATTGTCTTGGTGGATGATGGTTCTACTGATGGCACATTGGATTGGTTGGAGGCAAACAAAGGCGAGTTTCCCCATGTGCGAACGTTTAGTCAAAATCATCAAGGACCATCTGCGGCACGGAATTTGGGAGTAGAACAAGCATTGGGAGACACTATTATTTTTATTGATAGTGATTTAGTGGTGACTAAGAATTTTCTGCAAGCTCATGAGTCGGCACTGGTGCAAGGAAAGAATAAATTGGCAAGCGATCGCTTCTTTACCTACGGTGCAGTGATCAATACTTGCAATTTCGATAACCCAACGGCTGAACCATATAAACTAACAGATTTTTCTGCTGCTTTTTTTGCCACAGGAAATGTAGCGATTCCCAAGCATTGGCTAAAGAAGGCTGGACTTTTTGACACCCGCTTTCAACTCTATGGCTGGGAAGATTTAGAACTCGGTGTCAGACTCAAACAACTGGGTTTAAAATTAATTAAATGTCCATCTGCTGTTGGCTACCACTGGCATCCACCTTTTAGCTTAGAGCAAATTCCTCGTTTGATTGACCGAGAAATTCAACGCGGACGCATGGGAGTTTTGTTTTATCAAAAGCACCCCACCTGGGAAGTGCGAATGATGATTCAAATGACTTGGTTGCATCGCTTACTTTGGGGAATTCTCACCCTCAATGGCGTTCTTAATGAACGCACAATGGCTCCTTTTTTGCATTGGCTAATTAACTCAGGAAAACCCCAGTTAGCTTTAGAAATCGCCCGCATTTTCCTGAACTGGTACAACGTCAAAGGTGTATATGAAGCATATACTCAAATGCAGGAAGCATCTTGAAATTGGGCATAGGGCATGCCCCATGCCCCATGCCCTATTACAAATGTGTTAACCTAGAGTAGTTGTCTAATCTCGCACATCTGGGAGTAGGTCGGGTGTTTCCTGTTTTGGAAATACGCCTGGATGGAGGTTGAACCCGAATAGGAGTAGAAAAATTATGGCAGTCGTTTCATTGGCTCAGATGATGGAGTCGGGTGTTCACTTTGGACATCAAACCCGCAGGTGGAATCCGAAGATGGCTCCTTACATCTACACATCCCGCAACGGAGTACACATCATTGACTTGGTGCAAACTGCCCAGTTAATGGAAGATGCTTATAGCTACATGCGCTCGCAAGCAGAAACTGGCAAGAAATTTCTGTTTGTCGGCACAAAACGCCAAGCAGCAGGAATTATTGCCCAAGAAGCTGCCCGTTGTGGTTCCCATTACATCAATCAGCGTTGGTTGGGAGGAATGCTCACCAACTGGACGACCATCAAAACTCGTGTAGACCGCCTGAAAGACTTGGAACGTCGGGAAGAAAACGGCGCTCTAGATTTATTGCCGAAAAAAGAAGCCTCGATGCTGCGTCGGGAAATGGCGAAGCTTCAGAAATACCTGGGTGGCATTAAAACCATGCGGAAAGTCCCCGATGTGGTAGTGATTGTAGACCAGAAGCGGGAGTATAACGCAGTTCAAGAATGCCAAAAACTGGCAATTCCAATTGTGTCCATGCTAGATACAAACTGTGACCCGGATGTAGTAGATATCCCCATCCCAGCAAATGATGACGCCATTCGGTCAATTAAGTTGATAGTAGGTAAATTGGCAGACGCCATCTATGAAGGTCGTCACGGTCAATTGGATGGAGAAGAATACGAAGATTACGAAGGCGGTGAGGAAGACTACGAATACGAGGAAAGCGAGTATACTGACACTTTAATTCCCGACGAAGAAGAGGAAGAATAATTAAATAGTGGTTAGTAGGGGCGCGGCTGCCTTGCGCCCCTACTAACAATCCAAAAGCGGTTAAAATTGTCAGTCAAGTAGGAATTGAGGCAAAATGGCGGAAATATCTGCAAAAATCGTTCAAGAGCTACGCCAAAAAACTGGTGCAGGGATGATGGACTGCAAAAAAGCGTTGCTAGAAAACAGTGGGGATCTGGTGAAATCCGAAGAATGGCTGCGGAAAAAGGGGATCGCCAAAGCCGGGTCAAAAGCAGATCGCGTGGCGGCAGAAGGACTGGTGGGTAGCTACATTCACACTGGCGGTAGAGTCGGTGTACTGGTAGAAATAAACTGCGAGACTGACTTCGTCGCTCGCCGCGAGGAGTTTCAAACACTGGTGCGAAACGTTGCTATGCAAGTAGCGGCTTGTCCTAACGTGGAGTACGTCAAGCTATCAGATATCCCACCTGCCGTCGCAGACAAGGAAAAAGAAATTGAGATGGGGCGGGATGACATAGCCAGTAAACCTGATGCAGTCAAAGAAAAAATTGTTCAGGGACGGATTGAAAAACGCCTGAAAGAACTAACTTTGCTGGATCAACCTTACATTCGTGACCAAAGTATCACGGTAGAAGAACTGGTCAAACAAGCGATCGCCCAACTTGGCGAAAATATTCAAGTTCGGCGCTTCGTCCGCTTTATCCTAGGCGAAGGCATTGAGAAGCAAGAAAGTAACTTTGCTGAGGAAGTCGCCGCACAACTTGGTCAATAGTCAATAGTCAATTAACTATGCACTATTGACTATTTTTCATTAGTTAGGTAACACCTGACTACCGACTGCTTAATCAATGCAAAATCTAAAATCCTTTGGATAATTATATTAAAATAAATGCGTACATTTGTACCATGTAATGGTTCAGATGGACAATAATAAGAAGATATGGCAAGAGCAATCGAGCGAATTGAGCGGGAAATTTTAGCACTAGAAGAGGCGACACGTGCGATGGCAGCAGATCTCCAAAGCGCTTATGCTAGTTATCTAACTACGTTGGGGCAAGCCTTGCGGCAACAGTTGATTCTGGCAAGTTATCACCTGTGTACTCAGGGGTATGCCGAAAACTTCCTAAGTTTGTCCTTGAATCAGCGGCAACAATTGCAACAAGCTATCCGCAAGTTGGGTAAACAGGCATCGGAGCAGTTGCTAGCTTACACCACTAGTAAGGAGGAGGATGAAGGAGATGAAGCAGATGAAG
>CAZZXJ010000607.1:0-4229 GCA_964657905.1 uncultured Stigonema sp. | reverse complement strand
AATAACAAAGGACAAATGACAAAGGACAATCCACACGAGTTTAGTTGATTTTTGCCTACTTACTTATTACTGTCTATTGCCTTTAGCACTCTTTGTAAAACCTCCTGGTAGGCATGCTCTACATTTCCTAGATCCCGGCGGAAGCGGTCTTTATCTAATACCCGGCGATCAGGGTCGGCATAAGCGGAGATGTCCCACAAACGGCAGGTGTCGGGGCTAATTTCATCTGCCAAGAGCAATTGCTGTTGTGCGTCCAAGCCAAATTCTAGTTTGAAGTCCACTAGGGTAATGCTGCATCGCCGGAAAAAGTCGCTGAGAAAATTGTTGATTTTTAATGCTAGATGGGTAATTGTGTCAACTTGTTCCGGAGTGGCTAGTTTTAGCAGATAGAGGCGATCGCGTGTCAACAGAGGATCTCCTAATTGATCATTTTTATAATAAAATTCTACCAACGGCTGAAATAGCACAGTGCCTACTGGCAAGCCAGTTTGTTGACAGAGACTGCCGGCGGCAATGTTCCTGATCACCACTTCCAACGGCAAAATCTTCAGGGCAATCACCCGCATTTGATTCGGGGCAGGGTTGTCGATATAGTGAGTTTTGATACCATGCGCCTCCAACTCTTGAAATAGCTGACTGGAAATGCTACAATTAATGGCTCCTTTACCCAGAATATTGCCACGCTTTTGAGCGTTAAAGGCAGTTGCATCATCTTTGAAATCAGCCAGTAAAATTTCTGGCTGATCCGTTGTGTACAGGATTTTCGCTTTGCCTTCGTATAATTTTGAATTGACTGACATAGTCGTGGGTAGCTTTGATGCTTTCGAGCTTAACCATTTTATCTTTAGTCATTACTTATTAATAGGGGCGGATTTAATCTATATAACCTTTGAGCAGACACGAAATCTTGTTAAACTTGCTCATATATTAATCAAGTATTTCTACTGTAGACTGTAGTCTGTACTTTTGTTTACATGGAATTGTAATAATTTCTAAATAAATAAAATGTTAAAATATACATAAGACATACAATGCAAAGTATATATTAATACCTTTTTCTTGCCAAGTGGTTTCCACTGACGTTCAGCTTCAAATTTGAAAAGAAAAGAGTTTAAAAAACTAATGGAGAAAACAAGAGTGAACAAAGATGATTTTCTCTATCCTCGTGGTCGTTACTACGGTCAGGTCAAGCCAGAAAATTTAGTTTTTAACGCTAATTTGCAGGAATTTACCCAAAGAATAGGCTACATCTGCGGTTTAGAAACATCTGGCAAAATCAGTCCAGAGGATGCTTACGAACAAATAAGAGATCTTTGGAAACATTTGAAACAGGCAAAAAAAGAGTTGGGAATAGGTGAAAATCCCTTTAGTAGTGACAATGGGAAAGCAGAGGATACCTGATGGGGCATGGGGCATAGGGCGTTGGGAACAGAATACTCGCCTGTTTGTCAATTGCTGATTTTTCGCGCTGCCTGGCTCCCCCATGACGCCAGATGCTTCAACGCTGGGAACCCGCGCAACGCACTGGCTCCCCTATGCCCATTCCTGCTTATGCGGCACCTGCCAACTGTTCAGAATAGATTACCTTTTGATAGTAGGTTTGTAACTGGTGTGTAGCCGCTGCCCATCCCCAACGTTCTGCTTCCCGGCGGGCATTTTGACGGATAGTTTCTCTTTCTTGTTTCTGTTGTAAGAGGCGAACAGTGGCAGCAAAAGCACCTTGGATATCTGCTTCCGGCTCAAAAAGATATCCATTTACTCCATCTGTGACAATATCAGGAATACCACCGCAACGGGCTGCTACCACTGGGCATCCGGCTGCCATCGCCTCCAGTAGCACTAATCCCAGCGTTTCTGTACGGGAAGGAAACATAAAGGCATCGGCGCTGGCAAAAGCAGAAGCTAACTCCCTCCCAGAGAGATACCCAACAAAGTGGGTGTTTGTCCCAACAAAGTGTTTTTCTAGTGCTGGCCGGTGAGGACCATCTCCCACTAATGCCAATCTAGCATCAGGTATTGCTTCTAAAATTGGTTTGATGCGCTCAATTTCTTTTTCGGCAGACAGACGCCCAACATATAGTAGCAAGTGGCTGTTGGGGTGATTCTGGGACAGACGCGATCGCATTTGTTCGCATGCCAAGTCAGGATGAAATGTTTCTGTATCTACTCCCCGTTGCCACAAATCCACTCTTTCAATACCGTGTGCCCTCAGTTCTTCCATCATTACCGTAGAGGTACACAAATTCAACAGCGCTTGGTTGTGACCTGCCTTCAGTAATTCCCATAGTAACCCTTCCAGTATCCCTAAGCCGTAATGCTGAAGATATTGAGGCAGATGGGTATGGTAAGACGCCACTAAGGGAATGTTGAGGACTTTGCCATAGAATATACCAGCTAACCCCAAAACTGCTGGATTTACCACATGAATAATATCTGGCTTAAACTCTCCTAGCGCGTCACCAATTTCTGGGCGGGGTACTGCCAATTTTAACTCGGGATATAGTGGTAGGGGAAAGCCAGAGACACCATAAATTTTCGCTCCTTTGTATTCAGCAATACCACCATCCGGGGCAATTACTAGCACTTGGTTGCCACTGCGCTGTAAATGGTCAATGGTATGACGCAGGCGCGTCACAATCCCATCAACCTTGGGCAAAAATGTTTCGGTGAATAAGGCAATTCGCATAAAAAACTATTCAGTACAAGCAGGGGATTCACATAATCCCAGCTTATAAGAAAAGTGCTGAAAACCTTTTGATCTTTTGACGTGCGTCGAAGCGATGTAAAGACGTTACATTTAACGTCTCTACAATGTTTTGCCATAGTCGGCGCCCAAACTCCAAGATATCCTCAATTATCCTACTTTCTGTGCCAAGTGACTTTCGGCAGAATCTGGTTGTTATCAACTCGATTCTGATATTTCATGGCAAAGTTTAAGAGAGAATCGAGTAGGGAATCAGAGAGATAGTGGGGCTGTAAGCCAAGATCCAGCAATTTAGTATTTTTCGCGTTGAAGTAATGTTCTTCTTTCTCAACTCTGGGGTTATCCAGGTGGTTGATTTCTACATTCAGTCCCATGGCGGTTGCAGCTTTTTTCACCAGAATCGCCAAGTCGCCAACACTAAATTGTTCGGTAAATTGGTTAAATACGCGAAATTCACCTGATTTGGCTGGATTGGCTAGAGCTATTTCCACACATCGCACTGTATCCCTGATATCCAAGAAACCACGAGTTTGCCCTCCTTTACCGTAAATGGTGAGGGGGTGTTTGATGGCTGCTTGAATACAGAAGCGGTTCAGCGCTGTACCAAACACTCCATCGTAATCAAGGCGGTTAATCAACAATTCGTCCATCCCTGTTTCTTCAGTGAAGACGCCGTAAACTACACCCTGATTTAAGTCTGTTGCCCTTAATCCCCAAATCCGGCAAGCAAAGTGGATATTGTGGCTGTCATGGACTTTGCTTAAATGATACATACTGCCCGGTTGCTTTGGATAGGGCAGTGTATCCTTACGTCCATTATGTTCAATAGTAATGTACCCTTCTTCAATATCAATGTTGGGTGTCCCGTATTCACCCATTGTTCCCAGCTTTACCAAGTGACAGTCAGGGAAGTCTTCCCGCATTGCGTACAGCAAATTTAACGTACCGACTACGTTATTCACTTGGGTTAAAACCGCGTGTTCGCGGTCAATCATCGAAAAAGGAGCCGAACGCTGTTCGCCAAAATGCACAATAGCCTCTGGCTCAAATTGGTGCAGTGCTTTTTTGAGAAACTCGTAATTAGTAATATCGCCAATCAACAAGTCGATGGATTTACCAGTCAAATCGTGCCAGCGCTGCAGGCGTTGCTGAATTGACGCGATGGGAGTCAGAGTTTCGACACCTAGTTCGTTATCCCAATGTCGCCGCACTAAACTATCTAAAATCCCAACGTCATAACCTCGATTGGAAAGGTAAAGTGCGGTTGCCCAACCGCAATAGCCGTCACCGCCAATAACCAGGACTTTCATTTTCACTAGTTTTTACTCGCTGATAGCTTAATCTATCAGGTTTATGTCACCTCTAATCACTAAAAGATGGGGAGTGGGGAGTGGGGAAATCAGGAAATTAATTTGTCTTCTCCCACTCCCCCTACTCCCTACTCCCCGAAATCCTATACTGCTGGGCAATATAGTAAAAGAAGCGATAGTAATGGTCAAATTCTTGGCTCTCGCATCGCCCCTGC
>CAZZXJ010000606.1:0-4231 GCA_964657905.1 uncultured Stigonema sp. | reverse complement strand
TTTTTAATTTTTAATTTTTAATTCCGCCAAGCGGTACTAGTGCAGAGAACATGCGAATGGCAGTGCGCTCAGGAATATTGTCACTCATCGTTGTAGACGCCACAGTTGCTGCTGGTTTCGCTAGTTTGCCATACGGATTACTGGTCTTGAGCTTGTTACCAATTTCAATGGTACTGTCAAAAATGTTTAGTGTTACTTGAACCTGTAGTGTAACGATACATAACAGGGTTATAATTAAGACAAAAAGACATGGTGAGCGAGTGTGCTTTAAGCACATCGCTCTCAATGGCACTACTAATAACTAAAATATACTGTGTAAAGAAAACTCATACTTTCAGCCTGACTCCACCAAATTAACAAGCATAGATAATGCGCATTCTGATTTATTCCTACAACTATTATCCAGAGCCAATTGGAATTGCTCCTTTAATGACTGAACTGGCAGAAGGACTGGTGGAGAACGGTCATGAAGTGCGGGTAATTACGGGAATGCCCAACTATCCACAGCGCCAGATTTACGAAGGGTATCGGGGTAAATGGTTCGTCACTGAACAAAAAAATGGTGTTACCATCCAGCGTAGTTACCTACGAATCAAGTCAAAACCCAACCTGGTAGATCGGCTGTTATTAGAGTTGAGCTTTGTAACTACAAGCTTGCCGCAAGCCCTCAACGGCTGGCAACCCGATGTGATTCTCCTCACAGTTCCGCCTTTACTAGTGTCTCTACCAGCAACCATACTGGGTTGGTTATACGACTGCCCAGTCGTGCTAAATCTCCAAGATATATTACCGGAAGCTGCAGTACGCGTCGGGCTGATCAAAAACAAATTGATCATCCGAGCTTTTGAAGCATTAGAGAAATTTGCCTACGGTCGTGCACATACCATCAGTGTAATTGCTGAAGGATTTGTGGAGAATTTAGTCAAAAAGGGTGTGCCTGCTAACAAATTAGTTTGTATTCCCAATTGGGTGAATGTAAATTTTATCCGTCCCTTGCCTAGAGAGAACAACACCTGGAAATCTGCTTATCAAATTGACGGTAAATTTGTGGTGATGTACTCCGGCAACATTGCTCTGACGCAAGGTTTAGAGACAGTAGTAGAAGCAGCAGTTTCATTGCGTCATCTACCAGAAATTGTCTTTGTGATTGCAGGTGAATCAACAGCTCTCAAAAGTTTGGAGCAACATTGTCTTTGTTGTGGGGCGGATAACATTTTGCTTTTGCCGTTACAGCCACGAGAAAAACTACCGGAAATGCTGGCGGCAGCAGATGTGGGCTTGATTTTGCAAAAGCGCAATGTGATTTCCTTCAACATGCCTTCAAAAATCCCATTGTTACTAGCAAGTGGTCGCCCAATAGTGGCGTCAGTTCCCGAAGCGGGATCGGCTGCAAAAGCTGTAAATAAAAGTGGTGGGGGCATAGTTGTTGCTCCAGAGTCACCTCCGGCTTTGGCGGCGGCGGTGCTGGATTTATATAAAGATCAGGAAAAGGCAACTGGGCTAGGGAAAAAGGGCAGACAGTATGCTGAAGAGCGCTATTCTTTTGAGCAAGCCATCGCTCAGTATGAAGCGCTATTTTCTAAAGCACTCGCCAGTTCTACATCAACTGTAGATGTCTTACCAAAATTGAATTCTCGCAAATCAGTTATCGATATCTGAATTGTTATTGGTAGATAGTTGGTTGTTGGTTGTTAACTTAACTTTAGGGTCGGCAGTATCCACCCTAAATGAGATTATCGCCTCAGTATTAAGAACGAAACCCAACATAAAAATTAAGTAATTTTTGAGTCGGAATGGAGTAATAACTCATCACTGATAACTCCTAACTTATTATGATCCAAGACTTGCTCAAACAAACTGACATTAGCCTCATCAAGCTACTACGCCATCGCCTATCTTTACTAAAAGCTTCAGTTCCTCTATCTGTAGAAGCACAAATAGCTGATGTGGCTCCCCAGCTTGCCTCTGCTGGTATTCCTGAATCAATTTGGGTAAGTCTAGTTAAAAGTTGTCATGCCGTACTTAGCATAGCAGCATCTGTAACTCATGTCACACCTCGAAAAATTACCATCATTGGTGGATGTGGCAGGATGGGAAAATTTTTTACTGAGCAACTAAGATCTGCGGGACATGACGTTAGTGTTCTCGAAGCTGCAGATTGGGAGCATGCAGATAAACTGTTGAGTCATGCTGAGTTAGTCATAGTTAGCGTTCCAATAGAGCGAACAGTAGATGTTATAGAGCGTGCAGCCAAATACATGACGCCAACTGCCGCTTTATGCGACATCACAAGTCTTAAGACTGAGCCAGTCCAAGCAATGCTCCTCAACCACTGTGGTCCAGTCATGGGACTACATCCAATGTTTGGACCCTCTTTCACATCGTTTGCCGAGCAAAAAGTAGTCGTATGTCCAGGTCGAAACGATGAAGAATTTCAATGGTTATTAGACTTGATCAAAACTCAGGGTGGGGATATCATCTTATCCTCACCTGAAGAACATGATCACTTAATGGTAATTATTCAGGCGACGCGCCACTTTTCTCGATTTAGCCTTGGTGTTTTCTTAGCCTCTGAAGGAACCGACATAGACCGTAGCTTGTCAATGTCAAGTAAGAGCTATAGTCAAGAAATTGACATTGTTAAGCGTTTGTTTGCCCAAAGTCCAAACTTATGCGTGGATATCATGCTAGCAACACAAGAGCGATGTCAGGCGAGCGCTCGGTTAGCTCATACCGAAAACCGCTTGGCTTCTTTGGTAGCACAGAAAGACCGAGCAGCATTAATTCAAGAATTTGAAACGACTCAAAGCTTTTTTGACGAGGAAATCACACACTTATTAGAACAGATTAATCATTTTGATTTGAGGATTGTTAGTTGATAGTAGTTAGTTGTCAAAAAGCCCCACTAACTACTAACCACTCACTACTAACAACTATCAAGCTGAGTTACGAAAACCATGCTGTCTGAATCGTTATTCACTTTTAGAAACATCAGGGGAAATATGGTAGTAGATATCAAGCAAAAAACTACACTCAACCTGCAACCGATTCACCAAAGTGTATCGGTTAGCTTCGACTATAACGTGTACTTCACTACTGATTTGTTTAAATTAAAAAATCCCCTGCTGGCGCAAGTCATTGCAGCAGACGGGAAGAAGGGACCGAAGAAAGTAGTAGCAGTGGTGGATGCAGGATTGTTGGACTCACGCGGTGACTTGCTTGGGCAATTAGCTGCATATAGCAAGCACTATGCAGACACACTAACGCTGTCAGAACCGATGATAGTTCCGGGTGGAGAAGCAGCCAAGAACGATCCAAAGTCGTATGAGCAAATTCACCAACTTATTGATCAAGTCGGGCTTTGTCGCCACTCCTACCTATTGGCGATTGGGGGTGGTGCTGTATTAGACTTAGTTGGCTATGCAGCAGCAACAGCGCACCGAGGAATCCGCCTCATCCGTATTCCAACTACAGTGTTGGCACAAAATGATTCTGGAGTGGGGGTAAAAAATGGAGTTAATGCCTTCGGCAAAAAGAACTTTCTCGGCACTTTTGCCCCGCCCTATGCAGTTTTGAATGACTTTACATTCTTGAATACCTTGGATGATCGCGATTGGCGCAGTGGAATCGCAGAGGCGGTTAAGGTGGCGTTGATTAAGGATGCTAACTTCTTTGAATTCATCTATACTCAGGCCCCAGCACTTGTCCGTCGAGACATGGACACCATGAAACAGGTGATCTATCGTTGCGCTCAGTTACACATGGATCACATTGCCAACAACGGAGACCCCTTTGAGATGAGTTCATCCCGTCCCCTGGATTTCGGTCATTGGGCGGCACATAAACTCGAGCATTTGACAAACTTTCGCCTGCGCCACGGAGAAGCAGTGGCTATTGGCATTGCCTTGGATAGTACCTATTCGTACCTGTTAGGACTGCTTTCTCGGTTAGAGTGGCGGCAGATCCTCAAGACATTGTCGGAACTGGGCTTTACTTTGTACGTACCGGAACTAGCAGAACAATCATTAGAACTGAAACATCCCCGTTGTTTGTTCCGAGGATTGATCGAGTTCCAAGAACACTTGGGTGGAGAATTAACCCTGACACTTTTGCAACGTCTTGGAAAAGGGGTTGAGGTTCACGAAGCGAATCTGTCTTTGTACAGGGAAGCAATTTCGATGTTAGCTGATTAGTAATTCGTCATTGGTCATTAGTCATTAGTCATTGATCA
>CAZZXJ010000605.1:0-4238 GCA_964657905.1 uncultured Stigonema sp. | reverse complement strand
AAGAAAAATGAAGCCATCATGGAACCATCCCGACATGGGGGTGATAAAGCTAAGGCAGCAAAAGCCTATGAAGACATGATGCATGGCGCATTCTGCGAAGCTAGCAGAGTGCTGAAGCCTAGTGGTACGATGGTTGTAGTGTATGCCCACAAAACTACATCAGGCTGGGTGACTTTGATTGATTCACTCAGACGGGCAGGATTTACCATTACCGAAGCATGGCCTCTCGATACAGAAATGGGGTCACGGTTACGCGGTCAAAATTCAGCTGCTCTCGCTTCCAGTATATTCCTCGTTGCCCGTAAACGCGAAGATTCATCTGTGGGCGACTACGCAATGGAAGTCAAACCCCAACTAGCAGAAATAATCAAAGAACGTGTCAAAACCTTGATCGAAGAAGACGTTACAGGTGCTGACTTAGTTATAGCCTGCATCGGTGCTGGACTACGAGCTTACACCCAATTTGACCGTGTAGAACTACCCAACGGTGAAGAACTGGATGCTCAAACCTTCTTGGACGAAGTGCAAAAAGAAGTCTTAGAAACCATCCTGACTGAAGTATTATTCTGCGACAAACGCGGCGTTAGTGCTGTCGATAAACCCACCCAGTATTACATTCTGGGACGCTACGAATACGGGGAAGCGATCGTTGAATTTGACGAAGCCAATACCTTGGCGCGGGGTGTCGGGGTTGAACTGGATGGTCCTAGTGGGTTAACAAATGGCAAGTTAGCACTCGTCAAGAAAACCAAAAATCAAGTGCAGTTGCGGGACTACAGCGAAAGAGGTTCCCATGAAGATTTAGGCATTCAGAAAACCGAAAAACAACAAAACCCCAACGTCAAACCCCAACCTACTAGTACTGCTCCTACATTAATCGACATCCTGCATCGTCTGCTATGGCTAGCAGACAAAAAACCGCAAGATATTCCCATGTTCCTAGCCTTAGCAATGCCTGACGCCAACCAGTTGCGCCTCGTCGCCCAAGCCCTAGCCGGACGTACTCTCGTTTCCAATACTGGACAAGAAGTTACAATCAACCGCACACAAGAGCAACGAACTATAGATACTCTGCTAGCTTCTTGGAAACGGTTAGTGGAAGAAAATCTTTTCACTCTAAGTAATAGCTAAGGTTCGTAGTTGCGCTTTAGCGCTGAAGCGCAACTACGAACCAATTACTCCCGAACCACTATAAGATTACCTACCTCTTCTCTCCTTTCTTCGCGTACTTCGCGTCTTTGCGGTTCATTAAATAGGAATTCTTCGGGTGGGATAGGAGTGCGCTGAAGCGCAACTACGAACCAATCAACAATCAACAACTAACAATGAACGCATATCAACTTAAACCTTGGACTCAAATTGTTACTCCCCATCAAGATATTGTAGAAGGTCGGCTGGATACGTCTGTGTATGCAGCTAGCTTGGGTGCAGTAGTGCGCCAAGACTTGAATTGCCCTAGAGTTTATCGTGATGCCCGTGAGTTTTTCGCTGCGACTTATCTGACTAAGGAATTGAGGAAGCTGTTGGAAGATGTACTTAGAGGATTGGGGGGAGAATCGGGCGATCGCGTCCTGCAATTACGTACTCCCTTTGGTGGTGGTAAAACTCATTCTCTTGTCAGTCTTTACCATATTGCTACCAATCGCCATAAGTTGCAGTTTCCGGAATTGGCAACGCTACCAGATCCTGGGTTGGTGAAGGTGGCTATTTTTATTGGGACTGATATTAGCGCTAGTACGGGCATTCAAATAGAAAATGGTCCCCAGATTCTCACACCTTGGGGATATTTGGCTTGGCAGATTGGTGGGGCGGAAACTTATGCTTTGGTTGAAACAGAGGATCGGCAACGGATTGCTCCCGGTAGCGATTTGCTGAGAAAAATTTTTGGCGACAAGTCTATTTTGCTGCTGATGGATGAGTTTCTTGTCTATGTTTCTGATGCAATGGGGTTGGTTGTAGGAGACACAACTTTTGGTCGTCAAGTTTTGACTTTTGTGCAGAAGCTGACGGAAGTTGTCCGAGATTTACCTAAAACAGTTTTGGTTTACTCGTTGCAAGCCAGCGTTCAGGAAGCTGTGGGTGATGAAGGACTTTTGAATATTCTGGATAAATTAGTCAGCCGTATTGATGCTAAAAGAGAACCTGTCTCTGGTGATGAAGTCATGAAAATCATTCAGCGGCGGTTGTTTGCTGATGTGGGCGATCCAGATGTCATTCAAGAAATTGCGCGTCAACAAGCTGAACTATTTCGGAGGTTTCGAGAAAGCTACGAGGATACTAATCGCGGCAAACAGGAAGTTCAACAGCAAGCCGATCTTCTAGCGGAACGAATTCAATCTAGCTATCCGTTTCATCCGGACTTACTGGATTTGATGTACCATCGCTGGGGTAGTTTACCCAGTTATCAACGTACCCGTGGAGCTTTACAATTTTTAGCACGTGTGGTTTATGCTTTACGACAAGCCGGGGACACTTCTCTGTTAATTGGTCCTGGAAATATCCCTTTTGACGATGAGGGTGTTAGGGGAGCGTTTTTTTCCCAGGTCGGAGAACGAGAACGTTTCAGTTCAGTGATTGCTGCTGACTTAATTGGTCGTAAGGCGAAGGTAAAAGCTGTAGACAATCGGATTGCCCAAGATGCACCAGCCCTCGCTAGCTTGAAAGTGGGAACCCGACTCGCCTCAGGGATTTTGCTGTATTCTTTTGGGGTACGAAATGGTGAAGATCGGGGGGTTGTGGAACAGGAAGTGATTGCTGCTTGTCTTGCACCTGGACTAGACCGAAACACGATTACAGCTACTTTAAGCGACTTGCGCGAACAACTGTTGTATCTCCATTATGTTGGACGACGCTATCGGTTTGAAACTAAGCCGAATCTGAATAAATTAGTTGCTGATGAAGAAGGCAAAATCGCGGTTGATGATGTTTTAGAGAAAATCAGAGTCGATTTGAGTAAGTCTTTGCAAAATAGTCGTGGGAAAGTGGTGCTGTGGCCCAAAGATTCAATGGCGATCGCCGACCATGTACCCCAGTTCAGCATTGTTTATCTCAATCCTGACTGGGCGGAAAAAAGTCCAGAAGTCACCTCGGGTGAAGCACTAAATTGGCTAGAACAACGTGGTAAAGATAAACGAGAATATAAGAATGCGATCACTTTTGTTGTTCCTAACAAAGTCCAGATGGATAAAGCACGCAAGGGTGCTAGAACTGCACTGGCGATCGCCTCACTGCTTGAGCAAAAAGTCAAGTATAAGTTTACAGTTGAAGATACAGAAGAACTTAACGGCAAGGCTAAAGATGCTGCAAGCGAAGTCAATGCTGCCTTACGCCGCCTTTATGAATATATTTTGCTGCCGTTACCTTGTCAAGAAGGCAATAATCCTATCCGTCTAGAAATGATTGATTTGCAGTCGCAACTCAACACCAGTCAAAACCTTCAAGACCGAGTGCTAGATGCCTTGAAAAATCATGTTTTTGACTCGATTACACCAGCTAAATTAGTCCAGCATTCTAGTTTAGAGAACTCAGAAACTGGCTACATCAAAGCCGAGGAGTTGGTCAGTTACTTTTTCCGATTTCCCACGTTACCAAAAATGCTGGATGTGTCGGGAATTCAGAAGGCAGTGATTAAAGCTATTGAACGGGGACTAGTTGGCTATATTCCCTCAATAACTATTCATGGCAATACTACCCCTACTATTGAGAATACCAGTTTAATTAGCTTTGAGCAAGTCATTCCAGTCGAAGAATTAGACCTCAGCGGTTATCTATTATCACCCTGGTTAGTCGGTCTGTTGCGTACTGTCTCATCTGATGATGCTGACACGACCAAGCCTGACTCTAATGATGAAAACTCAACTGATGTGGAGAATTCTAGCAAATCTTGGGGTAACAGTGAGACTAAAGGGAATCTGGTAAAAGAAGAGAAAGAGACTGTTAAGTATAATTCCAAGACAAGTAGCGTCGAAAGCTCAATTTTAGTAGATATTGTCAAAGGTAAAAAACCAGCGCGGTACTACAAACTAAATTTGCTTGCCAAAAAGTCTCAAATCTTCCAGATATTTGAGTTGCTACAAACTTTGTCTGACAAAGCTAACGAAATGACGATTCAAATTGAAGTTCAAGCGCATACCCAACAGGAATTCGACCGCAACTGGATTCGTAATGCAATTGAAGAAGTGCTTGATGAAATGGATATTCAGGCATCGACTCATCTGGAATAGTGTTGATTGTTGATT
>CAZZXJ010000604.1:0-4240 GCA_964657905.1 uncultured Stigonema sp. | reverse complement strand
GACCGCGCTGCCTCACCAGTCGCACAGAATACCCAACTGAATTCTGGCGACTGACGCATGTATTCTTGCTGATAAAACTGTTATTTGTTTGACATTGCTGTCACCATAATCTGTGGTAAGATTTCTGTTCGCTCCTGGTAGCTTGCACCAGTGTTGGTTTGATTGGGTACGCGAACTTGCAAAAATAGATTGAGTGAAAATGTAATTGTGACAGCTAATAATAGTTTTTCCCACATGTTTTTTCTCCCACCCACACCAATAATGATTGTTGTTGCACTTCTACAGTTCCAGGGAGTAAGAGTTTTCTCCTGAAGTTTTTTTAAAGATAGGCAGTGGCACAATCGGTATAGCCCTAGTTTGCCCACCATTATGGGCTTTCTTTATGAGGGAACTGATAAAACTCTGTAAATTTTTGATAATTGGATGATGAGAAAATTCAATTGCTTAAATGGAATTGTAATCAAAGATAATCATTAAGGCATAGAAAGATGCGAAGATAGTTTGAGGAATGGGGTGCAACGCTTGAACGCTTGGGGTAAAGGTGTAAGGGAAAATAATTCACCTACACCCCCACAGCCCCACACCCCGATGCTGATTGCCCAATGCCCCATGTATCAGCTAGATATGCTGGAGAATATAGAAGATGGCGATGGTAAGAAATGAATCTGTAGCACGTATAGTGATGTGGCTCTGTTTTGGTACAGCCGTTCTCTCTCTCGCTGTCCATTGGCGCATGACTGCTTCTATGACGCCTGAGAGTAGTTCGGGGATAGGTGGTAGTAGTTCGGATGGTGGAAATGCCATAGCGATGGGAGCAACTAGCACCCAGACACCAAGCCACTCTGCACAGGGTAATATGCAAAATGCAATTGGCAATTCCCCTTTAAAGTCGTTATTTACTCAAGGATCAGCTCAAAAAGGATCTTCCAACCCTGCACCTAACCAGACGCAAATCGTGGTTGATTTAGGCGATCGCCGCGTCTATGTTTACCGCCGGACTTCGGTCATAGCCAGCTACCCAATCGCTGTTGGTAAGAAGGGTTGGGAAACCCCTACAGGTTCTTTCCAAGTGCTCAATAAGCAAAGTAATCCTCCCTGGCGTCACCCGATTACTGGCAGAGTATTTCCGGCAGGACCTGATAGTCCTTTAGGAGACCGATGGATTGGTTTTTGGTCAGATGGACGTAATCAAATTGGCTTTCACGGCACACCAGAAGTTGAACTAGTTGGCAGTGCTATATCCCACGGCTGCTTGAGAATGCGCAATTCCGATATCCGATTGCTGTACAAGCAGACAAAAATGGGTACACCAGTAATAGTCCAAAGTCAATAGTCCACCGCCTCCAGTTAAAAGTCCTTTAATCTAACGGTTTTGACTATTGACTATTGACTATTGACGATTAATGTGGTGATTTTTGCTCAAAATGAGGAGCATAAGCTTGAAGTAAGGTACTGACTTGGCGTAGCACTTCATTGCCAGTACTTCTACCCCCGCCCACAGGCGTTCTTTCGTCATTCGGTCGGTCAAGGTTACGAGAAATTGCCTCGCTTACTTGCTGGGCAATCAATTCCTGTAGATCTGCCTTGGCGCGTATGCGCTGATAGTTAGCGCCTTCCTCTGTAGTGGCATACAGAGGCGGTAGACGGTTGAGGGCGTAAGCAGCAATATCCCCAACATCAAGAGAACTTTCGCTGGTAGCTTCAATTTCTGCGACACGGGCGATCGCCTCCGTCAGTACTAACTCTTCCATAACGTTAATAAACTGTTTGCGTGGTACCGCCACGACTTCACCAGTTAATAGTGATCCCATCAGCCGATCAAGTGCCATGTACTCTTCTATTGAGAGTTCCGAGGCGTTGTCACAGATGCGCCCGACTTCTGCTTCCATGACTGGTGTAAGATAACCATCTTGGAGTGCTTGTTCCACAATTTTTTCGATACTCATAACGCTCATTATCTTTCAGCCACCCAATCAAGGTAGAGGACGGTACCTAATTCAATTTATTTTGCCCCAATTATTCACAAATAATATCCAAAAAGTTACTATTTAAATTCTTGGTATCGCCAGGGTACTGGGTCAACAGATTGCCCATTGACATACAGACCCCAGTGCAAATGTGGACCAGTAGCAGCGCCTGTCGAACCCACTGCGCCAATTAATTGACCCTGTTTGACGAAATCTCCTTCTTTTACATTAATGCGACTCAAGTGCATAAAAATACTTGTTACTCCTTGACCGTGGTCAATGCCAACAACGTTACCGTGAACCCGGAACCCCTGGGATACCCTTCCTACTAAAGCGACCCTTCCAGCAGCTGGGGCAATTACGGGCGAACCCTCTGCACCAGCATAGTCGATGCCGCGATGATAGTAGTCATTTGCAAATTTACCATTATAGTAGCGACGTACACCATAAATTGTAGTAACTAATCCAGCATTTGGCTTGATAAAAACACCACTCCAATACTTTTGTGGTGTTTGCAGCGCCTTGAAAGCTGCCACACGCTTGAGTTCATGTTCTGTGGCGTCTACGCCAGCTTTTCCTGGAGGTAAATTAATACGTTGTACGGGGAAGGAGCGATCGCGCACCTGCACCGACATGTTCTGCTGCTGATCATCCCCCGTAATCCGAATTGCTCTACTTCCTGGCTTTTCTAGTGGCGTTGTGGGGACAAACGCCCGGTACTGATTTGGAGCAATTTTAAACGCTGGGTAAGTGTTTTCACCACTAGCCACTTTCACATTGCTGCTAGGCATTGAATTATCTAGATTAATCACAACTGATAGGGTATCCCCCAACTGAGGATTAGATGGAGTCACTCGTACCTGCAAAGCCTCTACAGGTAATGCCAAAGCGACAGGTAAAGCAGCGATTATCCCCACTAAAACACTGGCATGGCGCTTGTTGCCTAATTCGATCATCATGGATAGCTAAGAAAAATCAATCTTTGTGTTGAAAGACAGATTAGCCTATTATCTCGACTGGTTCCCAAGTTTGACTGCTATTTTTCAAAGGGACTAGTACTGCTGCGCGGAATTAAAAATTAGAAAAGCTTACATCATAAGCTTTTCTCGCTCTTGTTGAATGGTTGCGAGGGACTGGGAGAATATGTGACCCAATACTACTCGGTTAAGGTTTTTTTTATGGTAATTCTGGTTGTAGAGACGCGATTAATCGCGGCTCTACAGGGTTTCGCGTTAGGTAAATTATTTTAACCGAGCAGTATTGATATGTGACCAAATTTATTTTTGGTAATTAACGTAAATGTAGCGCAACTCCATTAGATGCAATACATCCTAGGGACACAACAATGTTGTGCCCCAGCAACCTCAATTTAATAATTATCTAATAATTGTGTAATAAAAATTAATATTTTAGAAATTATTGGAGTTGATTTGCCAAAAACTTTGAGGTCAAACTCGGTTATTTAGAATAGATCAGTATATAGTGGGATGGTTGAAAAAAGTTTAAGCAAATGTTTCTATTACTAAAGCAAGGCCCATCTTATTGCAACCGAATACTCATGTGTCAAAATAAGCTTATATGGTATCACTAAAGGTTAGATATAGCCGAAAAAGAGTTAAATAACTACAATAATCTTCAAGGGATCAAGTACTCATTCCTAGTCTAAAGCCTTCTATTTATGCCTAAATATAGATAGATAAACCCCATGTTTGTTGTTTCATCTTCCTAAAGTAATATATGGTGTTTCAACTTCAATAGGGAAAAGTTGTCATATCTTTCTATTACCTCAGTTCTGAGTTTGACTGCTTTACATATTATTTAAGAAACAACACGATATTATGTTACGTCGATAGGCTGTGAGCAACCAAAAATTGGGAATGCGAAAATAAAGTTGTCGAACCTTGAACAACCAAATAATTGACAGACGTATTTAAGAGGCAGATGATATGAATGCTAATGAACTCCTAAATCGCTATGCGGCAGGAGAAAGAGATTTTCATGGAGCCGACCTAAGTGGGGTAGATTTAAGTTGGAAAATCTTACAAGGAATTAACTTGCACTCAGCCAACCTAAGTGGGGCTAAGCTGATCTCTACAGACCTGAGTCAGACAGACTTGAGTCAAGCCAACCTGAATTTGGCTGATATGCGAGGTGTAGACTTGAGTGGGGCATACTTGCGTGACGCCAGCCTGATTAACGCTGACCTTCGCGGCGCTTACCTAAGTCAGTTCAATCTTTCAGCCTTTATGATTGGGGCAAACTTAAGTCGGGCA
>CAZZXJ010000603.1:0-4246 GCA_964657905.1 uncultured Stigonema sp. | reverse complement strand
CATTCCCCATTCCCAATGCCCCATGCCCCATTCCCAATTACTAATCGTTAAACTTCATTGCAAAGTCAGAAGATAAGCAAAACAATATGATAACTTTCTATTATGTAAAGCGATAGCACAGATTTATCTGTATTAAGGAGAACACAGTGGCTCGTGAATCAAATTTATTAATGAGTGCAGGTGCGGAGCGTGAAGACTTTAGTGAATACGTCGCCCATTTACAGCTTCATATGACTCTGCAAGCTCGCAATCTGGTTCCACCTCTGAAGCAAACTTTGTCAGATAGTCGGGAGCAATTACTCCATCAAACCCAAGCCCATTTTGAAAAGCTGGTTTCTCGGCAAGCCTGATAATCTTTAAGAAATGTTAAGTAATGTTAAATAAAAAATAAAATAAAATGAAAGCAGATTGTGTTGGGTCAACGAAGACAACCGTTGTCAGCTAGTCTGCTTTTTAATTTTTTTTAATATTCAGTTATGATAAATCACTCTTTTGACTTGATGGCAGAGTGCAGAAAGCCGTTAAGATTATTGCAGCAGTTCTTCTGACCCCGTTACTTAAGGCTGAATGGCGGCTCGAATGAAAATGACTTCATTAATTCCCCGAAATCTCAGCGTTATCATCCGACCAGTCCAACATCGGGACTTAGACGGAATTGAACGCTTAAACCAAGAGTCATTCGCAGCCCACACCCCCAAGGGAGCTAGTGTTGCTACACGGCAGATAAAATGGCTGCGCAGCTGGTATGGACTACTTAAGTTTTTAAGTTGGTTCCCCAACCCGCTCAAGTATCGTTTTTGCGCGTATGTAGCAGAACAAGGGCGTACTGTTCTAGGGATGATCAAAGTGTCGCCTTTTAACCGTACGCGTACCACTTGGCGCGTTGAGCGTGTGATGCTAGATCGTGCCGCCGATAAGCAAGTGATTGGCTCGCAACTTTTGCGTTACTGTTTTGAGTCGATTTTGGAGGCTCGCACTTGGATATTGGAAGTAAATGTCAATGACACGGAGGCGCTGGCACTCTATCGGCAAAATGGATTCCAGCGCCTAGCAGAAATGACATACTGGGAAATAACAGCAGATTTGCTTGCGGAATTGGCGGGATCAGAGCCTGATTTGCCAAATTTACTACCAGTAAGTAATGCTGACGCCCAGTTGCTGTATCAATTGGATACCGCATCAATGCCACCTTTAGTGCGACAGGTATTTGACCGCCAAACTCAAGACTTTAAAACCAGTTTGTTCGGCGCTCTAACTGATGCCATCAGGCTGTGGGTGAGCAAAATAGAAGTAGTAAGCGGCTACGTGTTTGAACCACAACGCAAAGCAGCCATCGGCTATTTTCAGATTACACTAGACCGCAAAGGTCAAGAACCACACGTAGCAATGCTGACAGTCCACCCCGCCTACACCTGGCTGTATCCAGAGTTACTCTCCCAACTGGCTCGCATCGCCCAAGATTTTCCCAAGCAATCTTTGCAATTGGCTTCAGCAGACTATCAGCCAGAGGGAGAAGAATATTTGGAGCAAATAGGGGCAAATCGTATAGAACACATCTTAATCATGTCTCGCTCAGTGTGGCACAAGGTACGGGAATCTAAATTTGTTTCCCTAGAAGGAATTCAACTGCCTGAAGTCCTACAGGGTTTGCAACCAGCACGTAAACCGATACCGGGTGGTATGTCATGGGCCCAACAAAGACAGCATATGTCGTTAGATAGAGCAGTACAGCCCAAGTCATCCAAAGAAACTATTGCATTTCCTTTGCATAACTCCAGTGTAGAAGCCTCTTGCAAGCCAGATTCAACTGATGCACAGCAGGAGTAGTTTCGTGGCAGGTGAAAAGGGACAAGGAGACAATCAGATGAGGGAGATCAGGGAGATCACACAGAGAGATGCTTCCTTGTCCTCCTCATTTCCCCCTGCTCCCCCCACTGCTTTTATTTCTGCTTTAGGATTAGATGTGGGTACTAAGCGTGTTGGTGTAGCGGGGTGCGATGGCACAGGTTTAATTGCCACTGGGATCACCACAATTGAGCGCACATTTTTTGAGAAGGATGTGGATAAAATAAGGCAGCTGGTTAATGAGCGCAAAGTGCAAGTACTAGTTGTCGGGTTACCTTATTCAATGGATGGCTCTTTGGGATTTCAGGCGATCAAAGTGCAAAAGTTTGCTAACCGAGTTGCCAAGGTTCTGAAACTGCCTCTGGAATATGTAGATGAGCGATTAACTTCATTTCAAGCAGAGCAGCTCCTCATAGCTGAGAAGCGATCGCCATCACGCCATAAAGAATTAATTGACCGTAAGGCAGCATGTTTGATTTTACAACAATGGTTAGATGCAAGGCGAGCTAGATCTAAAAGCACCAGTAGTATCTACTGAAGTAATACAACCTTTTAGCATGATATTCTAAAACTGATTAAGCCAGTTACACTGCTATTGGATTGACATGATCTGTAAAAAAACAGTTAAGAGATTTCCACAGTGGCTGGTAATTATAAAGTCCCACACCACGGCTATGTTTTCCCCTGAATTTCCCGAAGAAAATAATAACGCTCATGCAGGTGCCATCACTTTGAGCGATGAAAAAGGGCGATCGCTTGAATGCTATATTGAGCATTCACTCTCAGTGGATGAGCAAGAGTACGTTTTGCTTCTTCCTGTAGACTCACCTGTAGAAATTTTTGCTTGGCAAGGTGCCGGCGAGGAAGAAGAAGCAGTTCTGGTAGAAGATGATGCCATAATTGACCAAATTTTTAGCATCGCCCAAGCTGTACTATCTGAGCAGAACCTGATTCTTAAGAATACTGCCTATGCTCTTACCGTTGCTGGTGAATTACCGCCAGTAGAGGAGTCAGAACTGTTCACTTTAGAAATCGAAGATGAAGGGGCTGATTTGGAGCCAGAGCAATTACAGCTACTAGCTAGCTTCTATCAAGAAGATCAAGAGTATGCAATTTACACTCCCCTCGATCCACTGCTGTTCTTTGCACGGATAACGAAAACAGGTAACCCTGAATTACTATCTCCAGAAGAGTTTCGCCAAGTCCAACCGCTGTTAGAAGAACATCTGTTTAATGAAGTCGAATAAGATTAAAAATTCAAAATGTAACATTTTCATTTTGAATTTTTAATTTTAATTGGGGATTTTTAATTATTATTGCAATTAACATGAACTTTTAGCAAAGAACTTGGAAGCAGCCATTTGTAGCGATTCTTAAATGAATGAAATACACTCAACTTAAAGGAGTCAGGAGCCTGGATACTGGAGTCAGAATATTGATAAATCCTGACTTTTGACTCCCTAAGTAAAAGCGTATTGTAGGCAATTAAGAGCAGTTATATGTTGGGTCTGCTGCCCTTAACTCTTGGAGTTTATGCATGTCTTGGTTGGGCATGGTGGAGCAGGGCAAGTACACCAACCCAACCAATCAAGTTCATATTTAGTCATTAGTCATCAGTCATCAGTAGGGACAAATAACAAATAACAAATGACTATGCCCTGGAACAAGCTCTTACAGCCTGACTTAATTTTGGAAGGTTCAGTGTTGAACCTCACACCAGACATGATCAGAAAATACGATCTCAAGGGGCTGGTGTTGGATGTGGATGAAACTTTGGTACCGATAAGAGTAGCCGCAGCTTCACCAGAACTGCAACAGTGGGTCGAGCAAATCCGCTCTTGTGCTGTCCTGTGGTTGGTAAGCAATAACTTGAGTGAAGCCCGCATCGGTGGAATTGCTCGATCTCTCAACCTACCTTACTTTCTAGGTGCAGCCAAGCCCTCAGGTCGCAAGATATCTGTTGCACTCAAAGAAATGAACCTGCCAGTAACAAGTGTTGGGATGGTAGGCGATCGCTTATTTACTGATGTGTTAGCCGGTAATCGTCTCGGGATGTTTACCATTTTGGTCGAACCAATTATCCATCCAGATGCCGCACTTCGCTCCCATCCGATACGCAACTTTGAAGTCTGGGCATCTGAAATTTTGGGAGCCTCTATTACTCCCAAAAAACGAAGATTTACAAACCTTGACAAAGGGTCAGGAAAGTAAATCTAAAAAAATAATTAAGAAAGCTATGTTTTATTTACAAATCTGAGAATATAAGTATCAATAACACGGGGATCAGCCAAATAAAGATCCTAGTAATAGTAAGTATAGAATCTGTAAAGCGTCAGCCTTCACTTATAGAGGGACTGGCGCTTTACAATTTAGTCATTTGTCCTTTGTCATTGGTCATTTG
>CAZZXJ010000602.1:0-4260 GCA_964657905.1 uncultured Stigonema sp. | reverse complement strand
CACACCCCACACCCCACACCCCGTTCTTGCTCAGAGGTAGTTGTGCCATTTCGTGATAAAGTGTTTCAATTAGCACACGCTTTTTTTGAACAGAAATATATTCCATTAATCAAAAATTTTGAGATAAAGCATGAAACGTCTTGTTGTATGCTGTGATGGAACTTGGCAACAGTTAGCTAGTCCTTGCCCAAGCAATGTGATTAAGCTTGCTCAGACAGTGAAAGCAACCGCCAGTGATGGGACTCCACAGATCGTGTTTTATCACGAGGGAATTGGAACGGGCAATCAGGCTACTAAGCTTGTGGGGGGAGCCACCGGACAAGGGATCGATAGAAATATACAAGATTGCTACCGTTTTCTGAGTCTCAACTATGTTCCTGGCGACGAAATCTATCTGTTCGGTTTCAGTCGAGGTGCATACACAGTTAGGAGTCTAGCTGGGATGATCTATTGCTCCGGTCTGCTTGAACGCTCTCATATTACCGACGCACCTCATGCTTACGAGCTTTATCGTGACCGAGACGTTAAACCAAAGGATCAAAAAGCAGTTGATTACCGTAAACAAAAGGGCGATCGCGTCCCGATCACCTTGCTCGCTTGTTTCGACACCGTCGGCGCCCTTGGCATTCCTGGGATAACCGCCTTCAAGCAGTTTAACCAACAGCTCAATAAGAGGTACAAATTCCACGACACCACTTTAAACAAGTGTATACAGAATGCGTTGCATGCTGTGGCGATCGACGAAATCCGCGAAATCTTCGCTGTCACCCCGATGACGAAAAGCCCTGATGCTGAGAACCAGAGAGTCATTGAAGTTTGGTTTCCCGGCGAACATGGCTGCGTCGGCGGTGGAACTGAAGAACACAAGGGGTTATCAGACACAGCCTTACAGTGGATGATGGATTCAGTCGCTCACCTAAGATTGGGGCTGGAATTCGACCCAAGTGCCATTCCGGGGGGTATCAAGCCTGATTATAGCTGCCACTTTAAGAACGATCCTGGGTTGTTCAAATTGGCGGGAATCAAGTACCGTCAGGTGAGCGATCGCATTGACGATCTTCACGAAAGCACGATCAAGCGTTGGCAAAGCCTAAAGGACTACCGCCCCAAGAATCTAGAAAGCCTTGCTGACAAACTTAATTTAAAGTGAAGCGGGCTGAGAAGACGAGATCCTCCTCTGGTGGATTGAACAGAAGCAATCAATCAAATCTACAACCTCGAAGAATCACCAAACAATTATGGTCACAAAAAGAGACACATCCAGAGACGGATTTAGAAACAAACTTGAGACTTTTGTTTTAACTGGCTTGAAGCCGATATGGAACTTAATTCAGAGCAACGACGCTCTCAAAAAAATAGTCAACAAAACTCTCGTTAATAACGCCATTACAAAAATTCCTACTCGTCCCTATCCGTTTAGTACCAAGTCTCCCTACACCTCTTGGGAGTCATTAACAGAACGCACCTATTCAGGACTGCATTTACCACCTATTGATTGGAAACCTTTAACCGATAAAAACTATATAGGATTTAATTTAGCTCCAACTGAAAACTTTGAAAAAAATCTTCCTCTCGTTGAGGATCTGGCGGTGTTGTATAAGAAAACTGGAGAGACTCAACACTCGCCAAAATCCACACTGATGTTCCCGTATTTTGTCCAATGGTTTACCGACAGTTTTCTGCGAACAGATCGCCAAAATCACCTCAAGAATACTTCTAACCACCAGATTGATTTATGTAATGTCTATGGGTTAAACCCAACAATTACTCACCTGCTGAGATCTCATCAAGGGGGCAAGCTAAAAAGTCAAATTCTCAATGGGGAAGAGTATCCTCCTTTTTACTATGATGACAATGGACAAGCTAAGGAAGAATTCAAAGGAATACCTCATGTAATAACCAATGAATTCGTAAATAAATCCGATAATTTTCCCCCAGAAAAAAAACAAAAGTTATTTGCTATGGGGGTAGAACTAGAACGGGTCAATGTGCAAATTGGCTATGTAATGCTGAATGTTCTTTGCTTAAGAGAACACAATCGCATCTGTGAACTATTGGCAAAAAATTATCCAGCCTGGGATGATGAACGCCTTTTCCAAACGGCGAGAAATATTGTCATGGTTGAGATGCTGAAGATTGTACTTGAGGATTATATCAACCATATTACTCCCTATCACTTTAAATTCTTCACTGACCCCCTGGCATTTCGTGATGCAAAATGGTATCGCCCAAATTGGATGGCGGTAGAATTTACCTTAGTCTATCGTTGGCATAGTATGCTACCCGACACTCTCATCCATGACGGGAAAGAAATGTCTATGCCCGACTCGATGTGGAACAATGAAATGATTATCAAAAAAGGGTTGGGAGCTATATTTGAGGAAAGTTGTTCCCAGCCTGCTGCGCAACTGGGTTTATTCAATACGCCTGATTTTCTAATTCCCACCGAGATAGCAAGTATTCTTTTAGGTCGCGCCGCCAAATTAAGAAGCTATAACGATTATCGCGAGATGTGTAAATATCCACGGCTGACCGATTTCAATCAGATTAGTAGCAATGAAAACGTTCAAAAAGAACTGAAACGGTTGTATGGTCATGTAGACAATATTGAGTTGTATGTTGGACTGTACGCAGAAGATCTGCGACCAAATTCCGCCTTACCACCTTTAGTGGGACGACTGATCGGAATTGATGCCTTTTCTCAAGCTTTCACCAATCCTCTGTTAGCAGAAAATGTCTTCAATCCAGAAACTTTTTCACCAGTAGGTTGGGAGGAAATTCAGAATACAAAAACCCTCTCCCAAGTGGTGCATCGCAATATTCCTCAAGGTAAAAACTATAGAGTTTCTTTTTATCGCGAAGGTTGGCAACCAGTTTGAAGAAGAATACAGGAGTCAGAATTGTTTTTGAATCGGGATGATAACAGGAGTGATCAAGAGCATGAAGACAGATACCAAACCTGGATAAATTCTGAATTCAGGAGTCATAATTCTGACTGTACAGACGCGATTAATCGCGTCTGTACTGATTAATTAATCCTACCTAAAAAACAATGAAACTATTTACAGAATATCCCGAAAAAGACGAACTCAAATATTACGATCTCTTTCGCGATCTCATCAAAAAGCGGATGGAAAATCTTTACGGGGGTGATTCGGCAGAACCTGCAAAGAGAGATACTCACGCTAAAACCCACGCTGCTGTTCAAGGAACTCTAGAAATCTTTGACTGTGATGAAGCAGCAATTAAGCAGAAATTGAGCAAAATTACCTCATTAACTGAAGCTCAACTTTCTACCATTTCTATAAAACAAGGTTTATTGGCAAAACCAAAACAATATCCGGTGTGGCTACGATTTGCAAATGGTGCCTTTTCAGTTAAGAATGATTATGAACCAGATACACGCTCTATGTCCATAAAAGTGATTGGGGTGGAAGGAGAAAGACTAGCCCAAAGTCACGAGTTAAAAACCCAGGATCTTATTGTGCACAATGCCAACAACTTTTTTGTCATCACCATCAAATACTACTACGGCTTTTTTTTGACGATTTATAGATCGGGGCTTTCTTCATTTCTGAAGCTTTCCCCACTGTTATGGCTACTGCTGCATCCCAAACAATTCTCACTTCTAAAAAACGGTTTCAAACGGTATCCCAAGAGTTTACTTACAGAAAGCTATTGGGGTGGTTCAGCTTTTTCTTTGGGACTCAAATCTGATTTTGACCCAACCAAAACTGGTGTAGTTCCTGTGGAATATCCGGCTGTGATCAAGTATGCATTTACTCCGGTTTCTAGTCAATCACCTCATCAACAGATACCTTTGCAGTCCAGATCCCAAAGCGAACTTAAGAGTGCTAAAGCCTCAGGTTCAGAAGACAACTACTACCGAGAAGATATCATTCAATCTCTAGCAAAGCCTGATGCTGAATACTGTTGGGACTTTCAAATCCAATTTCAAACTAGCCCAGAGATGCCCATTGATGATGCCACCATTGTTTGGAAGGAAGAGGAATCACCCTTCTTGACAGTTGGTCGTCTGACAGTTAAGCATCAGAATGTTCACTCTCCCCAAGAAGATGACTTTGGGGAAAATCTTCGCTTTTCTGTTTGGAACGGTTTGGCAGTCCATCGACCTGTCGGTGCGATAAATCGGTTACGCAGCATTGTTTATCCTATCGTTGCTGAGTACCGTCTTAAACAACGAGGAGTCAAATACGAGGAACCAACTGCTTGACCAAGAACGGGGTGTGGGGTGCGGGG
>CAZZXJ010000601.1:0-4269 GCA_964657905.1 uncultured Stigonema sp. | reverse complement strand
GCTCCTGTATTCGTAGAGTGTGCGTAAGTCCTAAAATTTTAAAATGAAGACAGTTGCTCTCTGCATAAGGCAACCTTGGTTTCACCTAATAGGTAAATGAAAGAGAGTCAGCCCAAATGTTTCTGTACAATGGCTCTCGTGTTCTATTACACCAGTAATTTATAGCTAAAGTTTGGAAAATAGGAGATTTATCATGGTAACAATGGATATGCCAGTTATGGCTAATATTCTGGGATTATTAGCATTAATTAGCTATATTGTCACATTACTTCCCACAATTTTGAGAATTGTTTTTCCGCGCACAAAAGAGACTGGCATTCCTCAAAGGCTACTAAAACATCGCCGTCTCATTGGTATTCTGGCTTTCTGTTTTGCCTTGGGACATGGTTTTCTCTTGGTCACAAAAAGAAATTTTGATTTTTTTGACTTGAAGACATTTTGGATTTACATCCAGGGAGTTACCACTTTCACGATTTTTACAATTCTGGCTATTACCTCTAATGATTGGAGTGTAAAGAAACTGAAGAAAAATTGGAAGCAATTACATAAACTCACCTACTTTGCCATGTTTCTTTTAACCTGGCATATTTGGGACAAAATGTCAGGTCATTGGACGTATTTAACGCCCTTTGGAATTGGTGCTATTTCTGGGACAACAGTTTTTTTTCTTGCCAGACTTGGGATTGAACGCCGCGATAAACAACAAAAAACCAAGGGGAAAGCACCCCTAGCCAAAAAAAGCATCATGTAGCATCACTAGCTGCCGAATACATTTTGTTAAAGGAGCGTCTTTCTATTATGTCAAAGCCTATTTATGGGAAAGTTTCAGTAGGGTTGGCGATCGCCACAATAGGGGCTGTTGTTGGGTTCAGTTGGTCGAGATCGCTTTCACAATCAAATGAACCTTCCACTGCCTCTAAATCAATGCTGATCGCTGAGCCTTCTAGAACCCTTAAAGGGCATTCAGCATGGGTTTATGCGATCGCCATCAGCCCGGATGGCAAAACTTTAGCCAGTGGCAGTTACAACGGCACGATTAAGATTTGGAATCTGCAAAGAGGCGAATTACTCCACACTATCAATGGTCATACCGATGCGGTTGAATCCCTCGCTATCAGTTCTAATGGGCAGATCCTCGCCAGTGGCAGCTGGGATCACCGGATTAAGTTGTGGGATCTGGCAACCGGCACGCTTGTCCGCACTCTCTCAGGGCATTCAGACGATGTTGAGTCGGTCGCCATTAGCCCAAATGGGAAAACTTTAGCCTCCGGCAGTTGGGATAAGACAGTTAAGCTGTGGAATATGGAGACTGGGGAGGTTATCCGCACTTTGAATCAAACAGAACCAGTCAGAACCGTCGCTATCAGTCCGGATGGGCAGCTACTTGCCAGTGGCACGGAAGACGGAAAAATTATGATTTGGCAGCTTGCTACTGGCGAGTTGAGAACTCCCTTAGCAGCGCATGACAAAGCAGTTCGGTCTGTTGCTTTCAGTCCCGATGGCAAACTCCTCGCTAGTGGCAGTTACGATGGGACAATCAAGTTGTGGAATCCTCAGACTGAGCGCTTGCTGCACACTCTCGCCGGACAGAATAACGCAGTTTTGTCTGTTGCTTTTAGCCCCGATGGATTCCTCGCCAGTGGCAGTTATGACCGGACGATTAAGTTGTGGAATCAGCAGACCGGGCAGTTGCTAGGTACTCTCACCGGGCATAATAAAGCGGTTTGGTCTGTTGCTTTCAATCCTCAAGGTCATACCCTCGCAAGCGGCAGTGCGGACGAGACTATCAAGATTTGGCAAGTGCCTGAAAAAGCACTCATCCGGTGTTGCAATGTCGTCATTAAGCTTGAAAGGTGATTAATTTCTTGCGTCCTGTGGAAATCAAAGCCACCTCAATGGTAAACTCTAAGATTTGAAGATTTGAGTTGAGTAAAGATATACATGACGGACGATAGTGAACTATGGCTGATTTTTGGGAAGAGTCGCTGACTGAACAGGAGGGCTGTTTGCTACAGCCTTTTATGACTAATTTGGATCGATCTGTCTTTGGTCTGGTGAATCTACCTGAAGTAGTGAAAGGTGCTATATTCTCACGTTATAGTCGCAGTGATCAAAGTTTACGTCGTATACTTCTTGATGAGTTTATCAAAGCACCAGAAGCTAGTTTTGCTAGTATTGTTGCGGCTTCTTGTGCCAAGAATAATGCCGATCAGTTGGTGAGTCACGTTGAAGGGAGTGGCGTGGCGATTCAGCTCGCGATGTCATTCTACGATCGCGTCTTGATTGGTTATGGCGATGACTCAGTGGCAGAACTTGGAGGTGCACACATTGCCTGTGAAGGAATTAGTAATATTGCTTCAATTGCTCTTGAAGACAGTCGTTTGGGACTTTCTCCCTTAGAGAAGTCAACAAGATATGTTCCGTTTAATCGAAAAATTAATGGACGCTACCGCTACTATCGGGAATCGTCAATTATGGCATCAAGCCATGCAGAGCTTTATGAGGCAACATTAGACCATTTATTCGACACTTACACTGCATTAATTGATCCTCTATTAAGTTGGGTGCAGGCTAGTACCCCTCAAGATACGACAACATCTGAACGAGCATATAACAATGCAACAAAAGCTAAAACTTTGGATTTGTTGCGCGGTTTACTGCCAATGGCAACTCTTACTAATGTTGGTTTGTTTGGCAACGGACGCGCATTTGAATATTTGCTAGTAAAGCTTGCGGCATCACCTCATCAAGAAGTTCGGGCGCTGGGAATTTCTATGCAACAAGAACTAGATCAAATAATACCTTCATTTGTCAAGCGTGCAAAAACTGAACGAGGTGCCAAGGCGGTGCAGTACATTCAAACAAATTATCAACGCACAGAACTGCTTGCACAAAAACTGTTAGGGCAAATCGAGAAGGACAGAACGCAATATCCATCAACATCAAGTGTTCAATTAGTTGAATACGACCCGGATGCAGAGGTAAAAGTTGTTGCAGCCATCCTTTATCCTCACACTGATCTTACTTTCGCTCAAATCAAAGAATACGTCACTGGTTTATCAACTACAGAACGAGTAGAAATTATAAACACCTATGTAGGGGAACGAGAGTCGCGGTTCCAGCGACCCGGACGTGCTTTTGAAGAAACGTACTACACATTTGATGTGCTAGCTGATCTTGGTGCGTATCGTGACCTGCATCGACATCGTGTTCTTACACAAGAACGTCAACATTACTCTGTTCGTCACGGGTATGTAGTTCCAATAGAACTAGAATCCGCTAACCTTGCCCAACCCTACCGCAAAGCTTTGGAGTATGCTGCCGAAACAACTGAGTTGATTGCTTTATATTTGCCGGAGGCAGCCCAATATGTTGTACCCTTCGCTTATCGGTTGCGCTGGCGAATTAAGTTGAATCTTCGTGAAGCTTATCATCTTGTTGAATTACGGAGTTCACGACAAGGGCATACGAACTACCGCACCCTGGCCCAAGAAATGCATCGGCATCTCAGTGCTGTTCACCCAGCATTGGTAGCTAACATGCATTTTGTAGACCTGAATGACTACCCGCTACAGCGATTAGCAGCGGAGCAACGAATCGATACAAAATTGAGTCAACGAGATCAAAACCAACCTCCAGCAGACTGAAAATCAATTGGTTGGGTACAAACTCCTTAGGGACTTCCAGAAAATAAAATATCCCAACCATAGACCGCTCAATTGTATCCTTCGTAAGGGCGGGGTAACCCCGCCCCTACAATTTCGGACAATTTATTTCTTGGTGTTCCCTTTGATGACAAGGCTGTTGCTCGGCATGGCTAGACTACAAAAAAAGTACTTTACTTAAATTAATAATATTGTTACACTTCTTTACATAACAGCACAACTTAAGGAAAATCCCATGCGTACAACTGGTACTATTGTTGACGAAGCGGGTAAATTGAACACCTTTGCCATCGAGCCAAAGGTTTATGTAGATGAGCAAGGCGATCGCACCGGGTTTACACCCTATGCGGAAATGCTGAACGGTCGTTTAGCGATGATTGGTTTTGTGTCTCTAATAGCATTAGAAGTGTTTACAGGACATGGCATCTTTGGTCTGTTGAGCAGCCTGTAACAGGAGTTAGGAGTCAGGAAGAGACGTTCCGCCGGAACGTCTGTACGTCCGTCAGGAGTCAGGAGTCAGGAGAACTCCACCCATAAACGGATAATGTTTGAGTATTGATAATGATTTCTTGTACTGATTCCACCTATAAAAGGCGGGGCTTTT
>CAZZXJ010000600.1:3706-4289 GCA_964657905.1 uncultured Stigonema sp. | reverse complement strand
ACTAACCACTAACTACTAACAACTTTATAGAAAGTAACAGCTGTGTTACCGTAAACTTTTTCGCGGCAAATTTCCCAAGTGGGAATCACTGGATGTGTCCAATCTTGCGGACTATGTTCGACTGCTATCTCGCCACTGTGATCTAAAAGTTGATAGTGAGCGATCGCTTCTAACACTGGCTGGTATAACCCACTGGCATAAGGTGGATCGAAGTATATTCTGTCAAATTGCTGTCCTGAAAGCTTTGGTAACAGTTGTTGGACATTTCCTCGCAACACTTTCCATTCTTGTTCAGCATTAGCCACCTGCTGCCAGTTTTGTTGAATAATCGCACAGGCGCGGCTAGATAGTTCAATTCCTAGGACTAAGCTGGCTCCTCTACATAAAGCCTCTGCGCCCATTGCTCCAGTACCAGCACACAGATCCAACCAGCGACAATCGGCTATTGTTAAGTTCCAAATATTAAAGACTGCCTCCCTTACCCGTGCACTAGTGGGTCTTGTTTCTTTTCCTGGTAAAGTTTTTAACTGACGGTTCCCATAAATTCTTAGGCTCATTATTAATTAATGAAAGGAGTCAGAAG
>CAZZXJ010000600.1:0-3696 GCA_964657905.1 uncultured Stigonema sp. | reverse complement strand
ATGAATTTAGGGGTTTCGATCATGTTACAACAAGTTTGTTAATTTTTCCAAAAATCAATTCCGAGGTTAGAGACAGTAGTCATGTGTCAGTTGCACCTCATTCATTCTGGCTTCTGACTCCTGACTCCTGACTCCTTCTAAAATTGTCTTATGCCGCAACTCTTGCCCAAACTTGAGAAACAAAATTAGATAGAATTTGCAGTCCAATATTAGAGGATTTTTCAGGGTGGAACTGAACTGCCATTAGGTTTTCGCGGGCAATTGCGGCTGTTATAGTTTGGCTTCCGTGGGTGACAGTTGCAGCACGAACTTGGGGATCAGCTGGGTCAACATAATAGGAATGGACAAAATACACCCAAGGCTGAGGCGGTAAATGCTCCCAAAGAAGACTTTTGGGCTGAGTCAGTTCCAGTTGATTCCAACCCATATGGGGAATGGTAATCTCTGGTTCTGGACGAAACCGCCGCACTTTTCCTTTAATAATTCCTAGTCCTGGTTTAGTACCTTCTTCACTAGACTCAAAGAGAATTTGTAGTCCTAAGCAGATGCCTAAAAAGGGTTTACCAGATGCGATCGCTGCTTTTATTGGTGCTTCTAATCCACGCAAGCGCAGTTGTTGCACTGCTGGGTCAAACGCACCCACTCCAGGCAATACTATTGCATTTGCCTTTTCTAATTCCTTTGGAGAATCAGTAATCTTGGGAGTCGCCCCAGCTTTTTCCAAGCCTTTGCAGACTGAGTGCAAATTTCCCATGTCGTAGTCTACAACTGCAATCACCGCCATTTACCTGCTCCCTGTAAATTTACTATGGAGGGTTTTTCTATTCTAAATAATATTTTGAACAAAGAAAAGAATACTATTAACTTATTTTGACACTTTTCTACCAGATTCAAAGTCGAATTTTGTGTGCTGATTTATTGATATAAGTCGCTAAACGTGACTCGATACCTCAGAATTTAACTTTTTTGCGACAGTGGCATCACATGTACAAGTTGCCCGTTGTCGTGTCATAAAAAAATCCATGAACTCCAACTAGATGGCATCATCTGTTGTGGGATAGCCGTAAGTCGCACGCAATAGTTTGTTACAAACAGCGGTTGATTTAGAGCAATTAGTGGCAGGAGCAACGGGAAAAAGAGATTAGCCACGACTGTAGTAAATTTGTCTGTGTATGGTCTTGATTATTCAGCCTGAGATTAAGAGCGCCAACAACAACTTCTGGTACGCTGTCTGTTTTTCCACGTTCCTATTTTGAGTAGCGAAAATATTTGCGCTCATTGTTACTGAGTTTTGATTAATTATTCACAGGCTGGGATTTTGGTAAAGTTATTTGCCTCTGTATAAAGAAAAAATCAGTAAGTATATGTTGCTATTCTTACTAAGCTGACTCACAGATAATTTGCACAATGTCAGGGAGGGGTATGCTTTTAATTGTGGGTAATCAGCGCGAACATGATATTGATATTCGGCGGTTTCCGCCGCTACTGAACTTCGTGAGACATTGAGTCGTTGCAAAAAGGAAACTAATGAAACTGATTTTTAAAGACCAGAATTTCTCCTACAACTTGCTTCGCACCATCGGGCACACAGTTTACGGCGGTGCCGAAAAGAGCGAATGTCTAGCGACGGCATCTCGCATTGAAGATGGAAACTATGACCAGTGGTACACAGAGTGGCGTGAAACTGGCGATCTCACGGCGTATCATGCGGGCGTGAGGTTGAGCAAAGGAAACACCATTAGCGCACTTCAAGCTTATTTACGGGCAAGTAATTATTATCGCAATGCCGAGTTTTTCCTACACAGCAATCCTACTGATTCTCGCATTTTGAACCTGTCCGAAAGACTATTTGCTGTTTTCTGCTGAAGACGGTGCAGAAGAACACTGCCGGGTTGGGGCGCTTGCCATGTGTCATGAGCGATTGTTCAATTGGCTCAAAAAACTATCTTGACGACTCCCCGCTCCTTAAGGAGCGGGGATTCTTTCCACTTACTTTTTAACGACCGTCACTATTGGAATCCCTTAGCTGGATTCTTTTGCCCCTTACCCTTTGGTTTCGATTTACTTACCTCCCCCAGAGCTTCTTGAAATAAGTTATGTAAATGTATTGGCACGCTGGCAATTTCTGGTAACTCTGGCTCTTGGGGTTTGTTAAATTCTTGCAAAAGTGCGTCCAAGTTGCTTTCAAGGCGAAAGTCTGGACGTTGCAGTACATTTTGCAACACCTTTTCTAATTGAGTCGGGTACTTTTGGGCTAAACGCTGCCAAATGAAGGCATTAATATTTTTGTCTTCTAGGTAGTGGCGGATGAGTTTCTCAGAGCCTTCTATACTTTGCCAGTCTTCTGCTTCTAAAATGGCTTTGGCTTTACTATAGGTTGGTAAAAACATCTGTCCCCAACGGGGATGAGAAAGAGTCGTTACCTGTTCTGCTTTTCTGAGGTCGGCAGGCAAATCAATCTTTGGCATTACCATTTTGCTAGTGCCGTTTTTGTTGTCGAACATTTGAGAAACTACTTTTGCGTCTGCACCCATTTCCTCTGCTGCTGCTTTGATTTCCTCTTGTTCAATGCCAGCCTCTTGTACTACCTCTTCCAGAGATTTTGAAGGATCAATGCCTGCTGCTTTCAAGGTTTTCTGCGTCAAAATCTCTTGTAATTCAGCAATTTTTTTGTTAAGCTGATATCCTGGCAGTGTGATTTCCTCGCTACCAAAAAAGTCAATGAAGTTCTGATGATATTGTTCTACTGACTGCCAAGCTTCTTCTAGTAAGTCTGGAGCATCACTGTAAAGGTGATTTTTGTAGTTTTCTTTGAAATTACCAATTGCTACTGCGAGTTTGGGTTTGCCCAATTTACCCATTTGTGTATAGGGACCAGAGAGTGTCCAGAAGGTGTCGGTAACCGGAGAAATGCGAGTTAGTAAGATTTCACCCTCTTTCAAGCGAGATAGGTTCTGTAGTGTTTGGGCATTACTTGGCTTGACGATATAGTGTATGTTGGTGAGCCAGTTCATGAGTTCAAAGCCATCGGGTAAGATTTGAGTGATGGCGAATAAGCCAATAAAAGTGCGATGCCAACTATTGATAAGTTGGCGATCACTCTCTGGCAACTCTGGATAACTTTGTATATACAAATCCAGTGGTGAGGAGTCCCCGACTCTACCTTCTGTGACAAAGGAGTCAATGATTAAGTCCTGGTGGGCAGTATCACCGCTTCCACGGCGAGACTTGATAGCTGCATAGGTTTCCAGTGCTTGTGCAAGTTCGCCTTCTGCATCAAGGACAAAATCGGTTAAGTCTTGTTTTAGTTGGTGCGATCGTTCTAATATTGCATCCACAAGTTAATCTCTCGGAATCGACAAATGTAAATTATAGCCTCCGAAACAATTTCAGCGTCTTGCCGTTGTTATATTTGTGGGAATGCGTACAGATTCTAGAAACGCACGCGCTGCTTGTCGTTAGACAACTCAACACGGTTCAAGTAGAGTTACGGGAGACTTTACACATGTAGAGCATGCAACGTCTCTACTTTGTAAGGGCGGGGTTACCCCGCCCCTACGGTTATATTGTGGTATATTCGATCAGGGTGTAAGTTGTGCTATCGCTCTAATATTGCATCCACAAGTTAATCTCTCGGAATCGACAGTTGTCGATTCTGAAAGAATTTCAGCAGATCGCTGTAGCTAGATTTGTGGG
>CAZZXJ010000599.1:0-4307 GCA_964657905.1 uncultured Stigonema sp. | reverse complement strand
CACACGGTTACTTTGGTCGTCTCATCTTCCAATACGCTTCGTTCAACAACAGCCGTTCACTGCACTTCTTCCTAGCAGCATGGCCAGTCATCGGCATCTGGTTCACGGCACTGGGAATCAGCACCATGGCGTTCAACCTCAACGGTTTCAACTTCAACTCTTCCGTGATTGACTCTCAAGGTCGCGTCATCGGTACTTGGGCAGACATCCTCAACCGCGCTAACCTGGGTATGGAAGTAATGCACGAGCGCAACGCTCACAACTTCCCCTTAGACTTGGCTGCTGGCGAGGCTGCACCAGTTGCACTCTCTGCTCCTGCAATCAACGGTTAATATCTAATGTAGAGACGCGATATATCGGGTCTTAACAAACTAAAAGCGCCCCCCTTAAATGGAGGGCGCTTTTTATTTTAGAGACATTGCATCTTCGGAGAAATATTAGACTTGATGATAGAGGTTATGTCCAAAGAAAGGCGACGGCAATTAGAAACCATAAAAGAAGCTATGAATAGGTTTATTGAAAGCGATCGCACTTTATAAGTCAATCTCTAGTCCAGGCTGGAATAATTCTGGGAATCGGGCTGCACCATGACCAGGTATCAGCCGCTTACCGCGTTTGTCACCAAAAATGCTGATAGTCAGCAATGATGCAAATAATCGTGCAGCTAGCACGGTAACAATTTTACCCCTTACATCCAATGTTAGCCGTGTTTACTCCAACCCTAGATTCACCATGTACGCTCAACCGATGGTCAAGCAAGGGCGAGGCTTGTTGAAATACTTGTTCGGTCGCAGTGAAGTCATCTTGGACAGATGATCGCAGTACAATTGCTCAATTGTTAATTGTTCACTTTAGTGAAATATTAGATTTAAAATTTTAAACAGATTTTCACAATCAATTGAATCTAAAATCTAAAATCCATGGCTCCAAAATCATAATGGTAAACCTCACCCCTAATTCTAGTTTTAGTTTGACACTGCGTTTAGAGATTCCCAACCGCATTGGGATGTTAGCTAGCGTGACCAAGGCGATCTCCACCAGTGGCGGTAATTTCGGTCAAATTGATTTAATCGACCAAACGCGCCAAGTATCAATTCGGGATATCACCGTCGATGCTGCTAGCACGGAACACGCTGAGATGATTGCGCAAGCGGTAAAAGCCTTGCCAGATATTAAGGTGCTGAATGTCTATGACCGCACCTTCAATTTGCATCGCGGCGGGAAAATCAGTGTTGTTAGTAGAATTCCCCTCAAGAGTGTGTCCGATTTATCAATGGCTTACACGCCAGGAGTCGGACGGATTTGTAATGCGATCGCCGAAAACCCGGAAGAAGCTTACAACTTAACTATTAAACAAAATACTGTCGCTATTGTTACCGATGGCAGTGCTATTTTAGGATTGGGCAATCTTGGTCCAGCGGCAGCAATGCCAGTGATGGAGGGTAAAGCAATGCTATTCAAGGAATTTGCTGGCATTGATGCCTTTCCCATCTGCCTTGCCACCCAAGATACTGATCAAATTGTCGAAACAGTCAAAAACATTGCCCCAGTGTTCGGGGGTGTGAATTTGGAGGATATAGCTGCCCCTCGTTGCTTTGAAATTGAAGCAAGACTAAGGCAGGAGTTAGATATTCCCGTTTTTCATGATGACCAACATGGCACAGCAATTGTTACTGTAGCGGCACTGTTCAACGCCCTAAAGGTGGTCAATAAATCAATGGCGGATATCCACATCTTAATTAATGGTGCTGGAGCTGCTGGAATTGCGGTCGCCCGATTACTCCAGAAAGCTGGGGCACAAAAAATCTGGATGTGTGACTCTAAAGGTATTATTTCTACTAGTCGCACCGACCTCACAGAGGAAAAGCGTGAATTTGCCGTCAAAGCGCAAGGGACTCTAGCAGGTGCAATACCAGGGGTAGACGTATTCATTGGTTTGAGCGCACCAGGAGTATTGACACCGGAAATGGTACGTTCAATGGCGAAAGACCCCATTGTTTTTGCCATGGCAAATCCGATTCCTGAAATTCAACCAGAATTAGTAACCGAAGATGTTGCGGTGATCGCCACTGGTCGTAGTGACTACCCCAATCAGATTAATAACGTTCTCGCTTTTCCAGGGGTATTTCGCGGTGCTTTGGATTGTCGGGCAGCAACAATTACCACCACAATGTGTCTAGAAGCCGCCAGTGCGATCGCGTCCCTCGTTAAACCTTCAGACCTTGACAGGGAACACATCATTCCTTCTGTATTTGATGAGCGAGTCGCTACTGCTGTCGCAGGTGCTGTGCAACACGCAGCACGACTTGAAGGGATCGCTCGTAATTAGGAGTAAACCAATTAAAAATTAAAAATTAAAAACATTTCTAATTTTTAATTTTTAATTTTCTTACACTCTTACTCCGCGTTCAAAAACTCTAAATACCCGTTGCTGAGTTCTTTGACCGCTAACTCATAAAGCTGCTTACCATGTTCCGGCGTTGCCAAGGCAGGGTTTGAACCCATTCTGCCATCTGGGTAAGAGGCGCGAAAGTTAGCTGCACTATAAATCTTGTGTCCAGTTCCAACTGATGGGGAAAGAGGTGCTTGCTTAATAGCCTCTGGATATACATACTGAGTTACAGCCACTTCGCTAGGTGTGGCATGAGAGCCTTCTTGGTTGCCATATAATTCCTTTGCCAACTGGTAAACTGAACTGCACATAAACCAGTTAGCCACTTGACATTGCACGTTTTGTGCATTCTTCAGCTGCAAATCTTCTAAGTGAGCGTAAGTTTCGGAGAAAGCTGCCTTGAGAGTGGCGATATTGCCACCGTGCCCGTTGATAAAGTAAAACTTGGTAAAACCAGCTTTAGTTAAACAGGTGACGTAGTCTCGTACCAATTGTATCATGGTGCTGGGACGCAGACTAATTGTGCCAGGAAAGGCGGTATGATGTAGTGCCATTCCGACATTGATTGTTGGACAAACTATTGCTTGGGTTGCTTCACCTACTCCACGAGCGATCGCTTCGGCACAAATCGCATCAGTGCCAATTAATCCTGTTGGTCCGTGTTGCTCTGTGGAACCTATAGGGAGAATAATACCTTGAGACTGCTGTAGATAAGCTTCGACTTCCTGCCAGGTACTTAAATGCAGTAACATTTTTTACCACTGTTAGTTGTTATTTGTTAGTTGTTAATGGTTAGTAGAACAATCAACAATCAACAATTAACATTTTTAGCAGTAGGACTGAATGTCCTCACCACACTGATCTACTAAATAACACAAAGCGCGAAAACGCAAACCTACAAGTTGGTCGTATAGCGGATTTAGCTTACACATTGGGGGAATGTGAGCTATTTTGCGGCCCCATAAAATGACATCTCGCTCAAATGGACATTGAGCAGGAATGAGTTTGGCAATAAATCGCGCCGATTTACGATTTTGAATTTCTAAAGAATCGAGCCATTGGCGTAATGGTTGTAGTAAATCAACTTGAGATTGAGCGAATTGTTTTTGATTTAGCTGTTGATTGCTTCCTAGAATAGGGTTCATAAAAGCAGACAAAATAATACGACGATTGTTAGTATTGAGCATAATTGTAAGTACTTTGTAGTTGAATTAATCCAATTTTTGCAGGTTTTTAGCCCTTTGAATCGTGTTTTAATTTAGCGTTATCACAACACAAAGAGGTGGATTGCATTAGGAATTTACTTTTATGTAAACCCTATCAATGATAGTTATTTAAACTCGGCGTACATTGGAAAACTGTCCCGTTAAATACAAAATAAGAAAGAAATTATAAAGATGGTATTTGTAAGCTTATTGATTGCTAATAGTTTTCATGACAATCGCATATTTAAAATGTAACCGTTGTATCCTCAAACAAACTGTATCTTGAGGTGTACTTTGGCGAAAAAAAGAACGCCTTTGCTCCTACTCAAGCTATATTTTGCTGGAATTAGCCCACAAGGACAATTTATTTTCTGCTAGTCTCTTTCAGGACAATGTCATTAATTTTACAAAAATTTATGTGCTTATTATTTAATAAATAGTGGAAGATTATTTAATAAGTGCAAGCAAACACAGTTTTTAAATCAATTAATAAAAATGAGACCGAATAACTTATGAGAGTTTTTATGATGATCCCCATAAGCATATCTGCATCAACTCTATAAAATCAAATTTTTACCTCTAAGGAACTTGATGTGCAGTTTTTGGTGGATGATGCTTATCTCTTAAGGAACACATTTTGGAACCCTTATCCCGCTGGACTTTCAGGAAATCTAGAAAATGTGTTCCTTTCATATGTTGCTAGTGGCGAT
>CAZZXJ010000598.1:0-4320 GCA_964657905.1 uncultured Stigonema sp. | reverse complement strand
TCAGGAGACAGAATATGGAAGACTCCTGACTCCTTTTTTAGTTGGCTGTACTTCATTCATATAAGAACTGCTATATTTCACCGTTAGTTTAAATCTAGGCAAAGCTGGGTAAACGTAATTTATCTACGTTTACGAGGCTTCCTAGACCTAGAGGCGGCAACGGATACCCTTCGGGTTCGCCAGTCCCCTACGGCGGGAAACCCGCCGTAGGGGACTGGACTCACCGCATCATTTCCCGTTGGAATCACACCAACCTCGAAAAGCGCCAATTAAATTGGATTGCCGATAAGTCTTGACTCACCTACGGAGCAGGTAAGCTGACACAAAGGCGTGACATGAGCGCGTCCTGTTAGGACGGGCAGAAAAATATTTATGTCTAATCTGACATTTGTAAAACAAGAAGACAATTTCAGTTGACAAATGGCTAGAACTTAAGCGATAGTTATTAATGGAGTGTAAGGGGTTATAGCTCAGTTGGTAGAGCACCTCAATGGCATTGAGGGGGTCAGCGGTTCGATTCCGCTTAGCTCCATTGCTTATAGGGTAAGCTTCTCAGACAATTTGTTCAATCTAATTGAAGCTGTATCCAAAAATTGATTATGTCAGTTCCTGTCAGAAATAAGGTCAGTTCTTAAACAAAAGATACGGAGATACATATGCCCACATAATTGGTTAAGATAAATTTATATAAATTATTAATTATTTAAAATACATAGATGAGTTTTGAAATTATAATAAAGGGCGGTATAAAAGTGCTAGTGAGTGAAGAGGATTACCCATACCTATCCCCAATTGAATTGGTGTATCAATAGTAAGGGATATGTACAGAGAACGAATGGCACTACTAAAGTAAAGCTGCATAGGGAAGTAGCCCAAAGGATGGGACTGGCTCTAGCTGGTCGCCACGTGGATCATATATCCAGGGATATTTTCTAAAATATATCGAGTTTTTTGAATAAATACTTTGCTAGTAAAATCATAACCTATTACGTATCTTATCTATAGTTTCATTCAATTACTTTCACTCTTCGAGTGGGGGCTAAGTAGTGGTGCAAAATTAAATATATATTTGTCATTGCGAGTGGAGCGAAGCGGAACGAAGCAATCGCTTCTGTTTTGGAGATTGCTTCGCTACATTTCATTTTGCTTGCGGCGGACATAAATAATTTTGCGTAAGCACTTAGTACAGGATTTAAGCTTTAGGTAAATCCATCTAGATGTGTTTACAAAACGCTTACAGTTTTTCCTTGATATCCTTAATTATTTTATTAAGAACTTTATCCTATTATTTTGTTTGAATACATATGATTGCAATAGGCATCACCAAAAGCTTCTGAGGACAGACACATGACCTATGGACTGTTTGAAATTCCATCTGAGAACGGTAATCATGCAGATGTTGCCTGGGCTGATCCTAATAACACCAATCTCAACGCCTACACTCACCTAGCCTATGCAATTGAAACAACCGACAGTGAAAACAGCATATTAGATCACCGAGGTATCCGCTTCAAAAGCTTACGCGACTGGTCAAAAATGAAAGGAAATTTCACCAATATAGCCTCACGCATCAAGGAAGAATTTACATATTATGCAGGCAAAAGCATCCTCGAAGAAAACGAATTAAACCCTAAGCATCATATTAAAACTGTTTTGAGGCTTGGTGCATTAGAGTTACTGGCAAATATTTATTCTGGGCGTATTACAGCCAGTGACAAAGATCCTTTTCCCCATCAACTAGCATTACAGCAGTATGTCAAGAATCATGAGTCTTGTATTAAGCGCATTCTGATCGCTGATGAAGTAGGTTTAGGCAAGACAATTGAAGTAGGTTTGATCCTTAGAGATAAACTAATTACACAAAAAGATGATTTTCGTTGTCTTTATCTAACCTCTGGTGGGTTGACCGAAGATGTTAAAGAAAAACTGCGTTGCATGATTAAAGATTCTGCGGATGGGAGCATTATTAGTGTTGTAGATTGTTTTAGAGAATATGGCGATCGCATTAGTCAAAAAGGTATTCGGATTGCTAGTATGCACGCTGCTAGACGCTATCTTGATAGCAGCGAGAAGAAAGATTTACCCGGAGGAGTTAAACCCAATATCATCATCATTGATGAGTGTCATCATTGTGCCAGCAATGATGATTTAAATGGTGAGTCTGTAGAATCGGCTACCGATACAACACAGGCATATAAAGCCGCATATCAGATGATTACAGGAAAGTTCTGGCAAGAATCTGAACCACCAGAGTTAGTTATCCTCATGAGTGCCACACCTTTTCGCTCTGCTAATCAATTTACAAATTTATTGCGACTACTGACACACCAAACAGCACTTAAAAATGCCTATACAAAAGATATTGATAAAAAACAACTTTTAGCAGCAATATCAGATGATTCATCTGTAACAGTTATCTGGCGACAACAGAATGATATTCGTAATTGGTCAGATAAGCGATTATTTCCGAAGTTAACGATAGTCCGCCCTCACAGAGAAGGTGAGCCAACCCTTGAAAAAACTGATGAAGAGTATCTGTCAACATTAGAGAAAATCAAAAGGACAGTACAGCGAATTTATCGAGATCATAATGATAGTTTTGGAGGATTTGCTACTGCACATCTTGAAACACGCTTGACAAGTAGTTCTTTAGCAGGTGCTTGCTGGCTATTTCGCTGGTGTGTCCGCCATCATCCAAAATGGCAAAATGACAAAACGTATAAGGCAGACACATCAGAGGATACGAAACAATTGAGAGAATTAATCCGTGAGATTTCCAAACGTCTAGCGGAATTTGATCAGGATAGAGAGATAGAATATGCCAAAGAGGTAATCTTTCCTTCTGATGGCAACTTTTGTTTTACATCTAGACATTTAGGAGAAGGCAAGATACCTGCTATTTATGAGTTTCAAAATAAACTACTACAGAAGGTAAAGCAAAACAAGGATCAAGATGATGATGAGCATACACATTTAGAAGCAACAATAGAGGAAATATTAGAACTCTCAGAATTAGCATTAAACTTGTTGGCATCAGGTAGAAGTGTCGAAAATGCCAAGCTAAACTGGCTAAGAGCTATGCTTGAAGCACATCCAGATTCTCGTTTCCTGGTTTTTACAGAGGTCTTACAAACTACTGCCATTATTACCGCAACTTTCCATAACCAAAGTCTTGCACTTACTGGTGGAATGAGTGCTGATGAGCGTAAGGAAGTAGTCAAGAAATTTTATGATCGAACAAAGAACTACCGCATCCTTGTAGCAACTTCTGCTGCGGATGAAGGATTAGATTTTCAAGTAGCGAATAAAATTGTGCATTGGGATCTCAGTCCTGATCCTGCTGTTTTAATGCAACGTAATGGGAGGGTTGCTCGCTTAGGTCAAATTTCTGATGTTACTGCCTACTATCTTATTTTAGAAGGTACACTAGCTGAAAAAAGAGACACTGCTTTACTAGAGCGTCTGACAAAAGCAGGGGTTACAGATCCGCATATGCAACTAAAAATTTTGGGACAGCTTGACAATAAGCAGCAGGAAAAGATTACAAATGCCGTTAGAGATGACGGTGTTGATATGGGAAGTGTAGACCAAATTCTCAAAGCAGCAAAGCAATACAGTGATGTTATGGAGACAGAACTTCGTAACTTAAATAATGAACAACAGCTAAAACTTCAATGGGTTCTTGATCGCGATAAGCTACTCAAACGCCTCAAAACTTGGCATAATTTGAAAGTTACTGAATACGATTATTACAAACATAAACTAGCTTTTGAAGCTAAAGAATGGCAACGTCCTGTTTTTGGTGAAGAGAAAACAGAGATGGAGTCAGCAGTTTCTGAAGTCCTTGCAATTCAACACTTTAAAAATAAAAAAGATAGATTTAACTTTGATCCAGAATTTAGTCTTTTTAGCCAAGAAACAAATCTCAATGGATTAGCCGGGTTGCTGCCTTGGTACATACAAGCAAGTCAGGGAGGTACAAAACACCATCAACCTCTTCTTGGATATGATCCAATTGGAACCTTAACCCAGTCTCTTGCTAGACAAAGACAAGCGGATTTTATGGCTGTTTCTACACAAAAGCTCTACGAACATTTTCCAAATCTTAAAGGTTGCTCTTACTTGCTATTTGCAACCCATCCATTACGAGAATTGGAGAGAAACAAATCATCAGATTCAGCTAAATACTTGACCTACTATACTTTTACAACTGATTTTAGTCAGCCAGTCAATCCCGATGGTGCTTCTGCTATTGAAGTGCATAAAATGATTACATTCTTAGAGGAGCAAATTGTTCAAGGTGTAGTCTCTCTATCAGCC
>CAZZXJ010000597.1:0-4332 GCA_964657905.1 uncultured Stigonema sp. | reverse complement strand
GTGACGCTCCTGACGCTCGTGCCGACGCTCGTTCCTCGCTAACGCAACGCTTACGGCAGTCACTCATGGGGGTAACGAACATTACCCTTACGGGTGAGTCAGTTGCTCTACTTGGGGAGACCCCAAGACCGCACTGACTCACCGCGCTGCCTCACCAGTCGTACAGAATACCCAACTGAATTCTGACGAAGTAGCGCATGTATTCTGTTCAATAAACTGAAAAGGCTTTTAAAGCAAGGATTTGATTATATCAGTGTTAATATTTATAGCACATGCAATTTATGTAAGTCTATTTACCAGATTCACAAATAACAACTACACGAAGACGATATTGCTATTGCCGAAAAATACATAAAAATCTCCGTAGTTTCAGATATATTACAATAGGATTGTGCCCAGTACCACCAGCGCAGATTGCTAAGCCCCATAAGTCTCTAATACCAATTCTGTATGAAGATGCACATTATTAGGACCCCCCTGTAGTCCCCCCTTCCCAAGGGGGGACGGCGTTAGCCGGGGGGTAAATATATGCGGCTTCACAAAGAAACGGTATAAGCCGATGCCGGAGTTTCAGATGATGAAGTCATCGGAGCAATGGTCACTCACAGAATTAGTAGATCGCCAATTATCAACCGAATCATCAGTGAATTCTGTAGATACTTGATAGAAAAAATGGATAAATTTAACTTGAAAACTCCTGTTTGTTTGATTATTTTTAAACGACCCGAAACCACCGAGAAAGTCTTTGAGGCAATTCGCGAAGCTAAACCTCCTAAGTTGCTTGTCATTGCTAATGCACCTCGTCCAAACAAACCAGAAGACATAGCAAAATGTGCAGCAGCACAAGCAATTATTAATCGGGTTGACTGGAATTGTGAAGTTTTTAGAAAGTACTCCGATATCCATTTAAATTGTAGGGAACAGGTTTGTAGCGGATTAAATTGGGTTTTCGACTTAGTTGAAGAAGCAATCATCCTTGAAGATGACTGCGTTCCCCATCCGACTTTCTTTCGTTTTTGCGAAGAACTGCTAGAGCGATATCGCGATAACGAACAGATAATGGTGATTGCTGGAGACAATTTTCAATTCGGACACAACCGTCAAGAATATAGTTATTACTTCTCTCGCTATAACCACACTTGGGGTTGGGCAACTTGGCGACGGGCGTGGCGACACTATGATAACGAAATGAAGCTATGGCCAACAGTTCAAGATGGTAATTGGCTGATGAATATACTGCAAGACAGTGACGCAGCTATTTATTGGTCAAATATTTTTCAAAGTGTCTATCACGGGTTCGACACTTGGGATTTTCCTTGGACATTTGCTAACTGGATTCATCACGGGTTAAGTATTCTTCCCAATGTGAATTTAGTGTCTAATATTGGTTTTGGATCAGACGCAACCCATACCAAAGATCAAAGTAAATTTGCCAATATACCTACCGAAGAGATAACTTTTCCTCTCCAGCACCCACCCTGTATGATTCGTAACATTGAAGCTGATGATTTTACAGAAAAAACTATGTTTAGTGGAGATTCAAAGATGGTTCAACCTGCAAGTAAAAATTTCATGCAGCAATTGATCACACAACTCAAAGCGAACAATAACACTGAAGCATTGAATCTTGTAGAGAGAGAGATCGCTTCCTCACCAGATGAGCCAGGGTTCTATTACGCAAAAGCCCTTGTTCTAACGCGACTCGGACATATTAATGAGGCAGTTGAGTCACTGAACTATTTACTTACCGCAGTCCCATATCATCAAGAGGGTAAAAAACTTCTAGAGTATGTAACCAAAGAACTCCTTAAACCAAAACAGGCTTAGATTTTCTGTTTAACCTACTTATTTGATTTTTATGTTATGACTTTGGAAAGAGAAAAATTTTATGAACTTCTTGAAACTGCTGTTGGTCAACATCAATCTGGTCGTTTAGTTGATGCTGAGCAGGCATATGAAATGATTATTGAACACTGTCCAGATCACGGTGAGGCGATGTTCTCCTTAAACTAGAAAGAATTGATGAAAGTTTTAATTTTTACAAACAAGCTCTGGCAATTAATTCTGAATATATAGGGGCGGCATGACGGAACCGGAAACCAGCGTTTCTGCGAATTACGACGAATCGTGGAAAGTCGCCATTGAACAGTATTTCGAGGCATTCGTCGCCTTCTTTTTCCCAAGAGAGCGGTTGCAATGGAAACTGCGTCTGATCAAAGGGCTTTACAGGCGCGGGTATCGCCGACAGGATATCCTAGAGATATTTGGGATACTGGACAGAATGATGCGGTTGCCGGAAGCCCTGGAACTCACCTTTAGGGACGAAATACGAGAATTCGAGGAGGAAAACCAAATGGTTTATATTAGCAGCATCGAGCGCATTGGGCGACAAGAAGAACGGCACGATATTATCCGAAATATTCTAGTTAGTCGGTTTGGGGTTATAGATGAAGAGTTAGAAGCAATCGTCAATCCGTTAACAGCATTACCTACGTCTGAGTTTAGTAATTTACTGTTATCGCTCTCGAATCTCTCACGGGAAGAACTTCTCGCCAGCTTTGGGCTGGACACGCGACATTAACGCTCTTTTATGTCTCTGGTGAGATAAAAGAGCGTTATTCAAGGTTTGCATCATGTCCTAGGGCCAGTTCCTGGTACAGTAAACAGTGTAGAAACTCGTCTACACCAACTTGAAACCTAATTTACAAGCGTCACCCATCGTATAGAAGCTTGTTTAGAAAATGGTGTTGACGATAGCTTAAAACAACGACTTTCATTGTTAGAGCAACAATACGAGGCTATTGCTTTGAGATTAGCACAAATCGAAGGAGCTATCTCCTTACTGGGGCAACGCTCATATATTCCTAATTTATTCACGCTCTCCTGCACGGATTGCTATATAGCCCTGTCTACTGAATTTCAGTGAATATTCTGACTCTGCGTACTGTGCGATTAGGCTTTGCTTTGTCATTGTTGTTTTACAACAGTTTTCAGTTATTTAGACCACAGTCGTAGGGGCGAACGGCCCCCCTACAAACGGTGTGTTTCATTTACCAGAAAATAGCTGTAATCTGTTAGCTTAAAGTATCTATTCTTTGATTGTTGCGTATGCAAGCAAGTTTTTGCCATTGGTTTTCAATTGCCGAGTAGCGAGTTTTGGGAGTGCGATCGCTCTTTTCGCATCCTAAAACCCAGATGTTTTATCTAGTAGCAGCGAAGAATTTGGATAACATTGCGCGAGATTTAGTACTTAAGCTCATGAGCGATCAGCAGTGCAAAATGAAAGGTATTATTCTGGCAGGTGGCTCAGGCACACGTCTTTACCCTATCACCCATGTAGTCAGTAAACAACTGATGCCTGTTTATGACAAGCCGATGATTTACTATCCCTTGTCAGTATTGATGCTAGCAGGAATTCGTGAGATTTTAATTATTTCTACACCTAGCGATTTGCCTTTGTTTCAGCGACTCTTAAAGGATGGTAGTCAGTGGGGTTTGAAATTTAGTTATGTCGAGCAACCGCGTCCAGAGGGTTTAGCCCAAGCGTTTATTCTTGGCAAAGATTTTATTGCTAACTCCCCAGTCTGCTTGATTTTGGGTGACAACATTTTTTATGGACATGCCTTGACGGATGTGCTGGTTCGTGCAGCAACTCTTAGGAAAGGTGGATTAGTATTTGGCTATCAGGTGAAAGATCCAGGGCAATATGGAGTCATTGAATTTGACGCCAACGGACGGGTTATTAGTATCGAAGAAAAACCCCATTATCCTAAGTCTAAGTACGCAGTACCTGGCATCTATTTTTACGATTCCCATGTGGTAGAGATTGCTTCTAGTCTCAAGCCTTCGGCACGAAATGAGCTAGAAATTACTGATCTGAATCTAGTATATTTGAACCAAGGTCAACTGCAAGTAGAACTTTTGGGTCGAGGATACGCCTGGTTAGATACTGGTACTCATGAATCCCTACATCACGCAGCCAACTTTATCCAAACTCTCGAAGACCGACAGGGGCTTAAAATAGCCTGCATTGAAGAAATAGCCTACGACCAAGGATATATTGACTCCTTTCAACTTCGTCAATTAGCTGAACCGATGGCTAAGAGTAGCTACGGTCGTTACCTGATGGACATTTTAGAGAATCAGCACTTATCTGATCCCCGACAACATGCGATCTCCTCTAGTATCGCACCTACAAGTGGATGTGGATGATTGTTTCCCCCTCCTCATTTCGTCATCAAAGAAAACGGCGAGGAATCCCACTCCTTGTAGGGGTGTCCGGAATCGACGCGAGGCCGTTTCGGGCATAGGGCATAGGTAACGCACCCCATG
>CAZZXJ010000596.1:0-4333 GCA_964657905.1 uncultured Stigonema sp. | reverse complement strand
TTTTCGGCACTGGGTGGGTCTGCTGACGGGGGAGATGATGAATTCTTTGATGTGCACGCACGTTATCGGAACAAAACGGACAGGCTTTATTGCTGGATCGTTGATGTCTCGTACTCCTAGTTGGTGTGTTGAAGCCTGTCCGTTTTGTCCAGATATTTTCCACGGCAGCAGTTCGCAATTTAAATCGCCTTGAAAACGTAGCCGAAACCTTACGCGCTGCATTAAATGCAACAGCTGATTCTACAATCTCAAAATCTAGATTTATGGATGTTTCTTCTCTGGTTTGAGGTAGCCTATCTAGATATCGCCTAGTCGTTTTTTGATGTTTTGTAACTTGAAGATTAATTTTAAATAGCCCATCAGTACGATAACGTTTTAGAATCGCTGCTACAGATGCTTCCCATTGGTCAACTGACGTTAGCTTTTTCTTGCCAAGACGCGGCTTTTTCAGTAGTTCAAGAGCAGAGGAAGTTTTTTGCAAACGTTCTCGCAACGACTTTTCTTCTGTTTCTGCAATGGCAAAGGAACGTACTATTAATTGTCGCTCTTTCCAAGTAAACTCTTGACCATCTAATTTAATTTTCTGAGCCACTTCCCGCTCAAATCCTTCGGCAATCTGTTTATTTTTCCCATCGGCGTAATCATAATCAATTGTCGTTAATCGTTGCTCTTCATTCCAAACTGGTTGAAGATATTGTGCTATTTCTTCTTGTGTTATTTGTTTAGCACTTAAAGGACAAAGATAAAAATCTTTACCTAAAGCAATGTGAGTACGATTTGCTATTGATGCAAAGTCTGCCGGACAGAATGGGCGAACCGGGAGCTATCATCAATGGGGTCGAAGCAAGAGGGGAAAAGGGCAACTACAGTACCACACGTATTAAATTTAACTCTCGAACCAATAATGAATTTTCGTTACATACTTATAAATTTCTACGCCCACCGACTTATACTTATTAGAGGTAATTATAAGTCTAGACAATCAAGAAAACAATAGACTTCATAAAGTTGTTGTTAATTATGAAGAGCAGGATTCAATTTGTTAAACATTACCCTTGAACCCGTGCATAGACAAAGCTTTTTAAAGCTAGGTTTTCTCACTACTGGCCTTTGGTTCTTTTCGGGGTCATATACTTGGGCTTTTTCTAGTAACGCCGTTCTTGATCAATTACATCAGAAGCTGCTAGATTTGCCACACCTGAAGAGTTTCCAAATTATTGGAGAACGCTACCTTAAGTTGTACCCAGAAGAGGCTGAATTGAAACACCTTCTTACTGGGTTTAGCAACGATCTTCGACTTTCACATTTAGTTCTTACTGAAGGGAACGAACAGTTAGGAGATTTTTGGTATTTTTGGCTACATTCAAAAATCAAAGAAGACTTTAAGCACAGACAAATAGTTCAAGTAGATGGGTGGATTCTTTCCAAGACAGAAGCTCAGTTGTGTGCTTTGGCTACACACTTGTAGCCAAAGCCAGTAGCCATTCTCTGGTAACTCCAGGTTAATATTTAGAAATTTAAGAATTGTTATGCATATTGATGCAAGAGAGTTAGATAATAATACTCTGATAGAAGGTGATTTATGTATTATCGGTGCTGGTGCGGCAGGAATCACCATTGCGCGTGAATTGCTTGGTACTCCTTACAAGGTGATTCTCCTAGAAAGTGGTGGGTTTGAATATGATGAGCAAACCCAGTCACTTTATGAGGGTAAGAACATTGGCTTACCTTATTTTTCCCTAAAGAAAGCACGGTCACGCTTTTTTGGTGGAACGACAGACCGCTGGGCTGGGATGTGTGCCCCTTTAGACCCAATTGACTTTGAGAAACGTGACTGGGTACCATACAGTGGCTGGCCAATCAGTTGGCAAGATTTAGATCCCTATTATGCCCGCGCCCAGAAGGTTTGTGAATTGGGACCATATCGGTACGACACAGAGTTTTGGGAACAACAAGAGCCAAACTTATGTTTGCTACCATTTGATAGATCAAAAATCTCTTACAAAAAATTTCAATACAGTCCGCCAACCCGCTTTGGCACAGTGTATAGAGAGACACTGCTCACAGCAAATAATATTGTGTTGTGGACTTATGCTAATGTAACAGCGATTAAAACCAGTACTAATGCAGCAATGGTAACAGGGGTACACATTAAGTGTCTCAACGGGAAAGAACATCAAGTTCAGGCACAGTACTATGTGCTCGCTTGTGGGGGAATTGAGAATGCACGTTTGCTGTTAATTTCAAATCAGACGCAACTGCATGGATTGGGAAATCAACATGATTTAGTGGGGCGTTTTTTTATGGAACACATCCACATAGCTTGTGCTCGGTTAATAGTGTCAGCCTCGTCACTTTGGGAACAATATCTATTTCGTCAAGAGTCAGTACCGAAGATACACTTCACTCTGAGTGAGCAGGCGCAACGGGAACGTAAACTGTTAAATTGCACGTTTGATTTGTGTGGAACAGATTGGGAGGATGTGGTCTTACTCAAAGAATCAGAACAACTTAATGAGGCTGCTGATGAGAGATTTAAGGAAGAGATAAGACTCTATTTGGAAGCACTGCAGGCGTGTGATAATACTTTTTTAATGAGAAAGCCTGAGCGTTTGAAGTCGTTAAATAATCAGGTTGGGCTAGCAACTAGTGAGTTGATCTTGTTTTCAGTGATAGAGCAGGCTCCTAACCCAGCTTCACGTGTAATTTTGGATCGAGAGAAAGATAGCCTAGGTCTTCCCAAGATCCAGTTAGATTGGTGCTTAACAGACCTCGCTCGACAAACTGCTGAGGAAGCCAACCAGCTAGTGAGCTATGAACTGGGACACTTAGGGTTAGGTCGTCTTCAACTCTTGGAGTGGCTCACTCAAGAGGCTCATTCTTGGCCGGAATTTCCTCAAGTTTTGAGAGGGAGTCGCCATCATATGGGTACTACACGTATGAGTGATAATCCAAAAACTGGTGTTGTCAATCTTAACTGTCAGGTTTATGGAGTTAGTAACCTGTACGTCGCTGGGTCATCTGTGTATCCAACATGTGGTACAGCCAACCCCACCCTAACGCTAGTCGCACTAGCTATACGGCTAGCAGATCATCTCAAAGGGTTACTGTGTCAATAATAATCTTTTTTAAACACTCACCCCACTTCTTCCAGTTTAAGCGCGTCAGGACTTACGCAACTGGCACAAGCGATACGCGGAGCGTCAAGCCTCCGGCTTATCGCCTACGGCACTCTTAAGTAATCACCATTTGATAGTACAGAAATATTACTTGCAAGGAACGCCCAAAAAGGCTCTGGCTCAAACTAGTACAGTTCGGCGTAAATAAACCAACTATTAAATAGCCAAAACTTTACCTTTGTATGTCCACTTGAAAGGTTTAGCCATTGTTTGATTAAAGTAGCTGATAAAATCGAGAATTCGAGTTTTTAAATCATCCTTACTGAGAAAACTGGCGCGTTTGAGTAGCTTGCGAACCAAAATACTAAACCAAATTTCAATTTGGTTCAGCCAAGAAGAATGTTTGGGGGTGTAGTGGAAAACTATTCGATGCGTTGGGTCACTCAAAAAAGCAGCACGGGATTTCATGGATTGGAGGATACCACTTTCACCTTTTACACCAAGGTCGATGTCTAACCCTTCAAGTTCACAAACAAGACGAACCAATGATTCAGACTGATGAGTATTTAAACAGTCCATAATCAAATTCCACTTCTTGGCATCTGGGTCAGTTTCAATTGTTCGACGAATGTGTTGGGCAAAATCTTCTTCAGTTCTTGTATCTCCACAAGTCGGTTCCATAATTTTACCTGTGGCGACATCAAAATTAGCGATTAAAGTTTGTGTGCCATGACGAATGTACTCAAACTCCGTTTTTTGGACTTTCCCCGGTCGCATCGGTAAGTCTTTTTCGTGACGCTCAGTCGCTTGAATACCCGTCATCTCATCAATAGACATTGTGCGCTCTCCGTTTTGGTTACGCTCAATTGCACTGGTATATAAAGTCGTAATGTTTTCCAGTTTGGCGTCAAATTCTTCATCTACAGGGGGGGGTTAACCAGTAGCGAATCTGGTGGGGCTTAAGCTCTGCGGACTCTAGTAATCTTCCAACATGCCGGACAGATATGCTTTCGATAATGCCTTGTTTCATGATTTCGTCCGTAAGTTCTCGTGGTGTCCAATGGCTGATTGGTCGTCCGTATTCAACGGGTGGTGAACATGCGAGTGCGAATAACTCAATTACTTGCTCCATACTAAACTTGACAGGTGCGCCAACACGTTCTTAGTACACGTCACCCTAAAAAAGGGTCGGAAATAGAGGAAAATATTTTTTG
>CAZZXJ010000595.1:0-4334 GCA_964657905.1 uncultured Stigonema sp. | reverse complement strand
CTCCTCGGCGGGAGTCTTCGCGCATAGGACTGTCAAACAATGTTGAGTCCACTTTAATGCTATACCGTTCAGTTAGCTCATATCTTGCACCATCGCAACAAGGCGATGGTGCAAGATATGAGATTTCGCGTCTCTAGACAGAAGCTGAACTATGAATTGTGAAGAATTATTTCATGAGACAAGCTTTACGTGCTTAATTATACTTGATTTTACGCAATAAAAAGGACTTATCATGCTACTTAAGTAAAATTCCATTTCACAAAGTGCGATTAGATCACTTTGCAATTGACCTTTATATTTAATAAGATGCTGTAAAACTCGACGCAAATTACCCAAAACTATCCTGACAAACACTATTGGTTTTTGCCAGTTTTTGGTATTAAGCAAGCGTAGTTGGCAAATAGACAGACCACAGCCGCGAGCTAGAGTGAGTAAGTAATCTCTTTCTAATCGCCAATGTGGGATTTGATGATAAGTATGCATGGCGGGGTTATACCAAATTTGCCAGCCAGCCTTGTGGATGTAAAGCAGTGGCTCATAGTCATCCCCCTGAACCATTAAACCAGGAACTTTGCCACTCAAAACTGGGCGACTAGGAACATGATCATACCAGGCTTTTTTGCGAGCAACAACTGCTGCTCCGGGAGGAAGACTTAAATTTTCTGGATCATATAAATTTGGTTTTGCCCCTCGTTCTCTAATAGCCAAAAAACTTTGGATTCTTGCAAAGTTTTCAGGGGGTTTTACTTCAAAATCTCCGTGAATTTGACCTCCCCAAGCACCAGCTTGAGGATGGTCTTTACCAAAGGCAACTGCTTCTTGCACCCAATCAGGTGCAGGCAGATTATCATCATCTAAAAATCCGAGCAGCTGACCTCTGGCTTCTCGTGCAGCCCGTAATCTGGCAAAGGCGGCTCCCTGTTCTGTTTCTAGAAAGTACCTCACTGGACAATACTCAATGAAGCTTTTTTGGTAATTGCCAATGACTTCAGACGTGTTGTCGGTACTGTTGTTATCAACGATGATAATTTCCCAGTTGAGGTGTTCTACTCCAATCTGCGATCGCAACCGTTCCAACAACTGAGGTAAACGGCTTGCTCCATTATATGTAGGAATGGCTACAGTAAAGTCTAAAGACATATTTTCACTTTTGTATTGAATACACTGCTTTGAGCTAACCCCCTTCCTTAGAAGGGAGGGGGAAATACTCCCCTTCTCTTACAGGGGAGGGATTGGCGGAGAGTTTGGTTCTTAGCGCATCGAAGTTCAAACCACGATAATGATCTAAATATCTTATTTTTAAGAGATAAAAAGGACTTATCAAACTACTCATTAACAGCTCCATCTCACAGGCAGCAATCAAGTTACTTTTGATTCTACTTCCATACTTAAGAGAGTGCAGTATAATTTTACGTGTATCATTAAAGAAATATCCTAGACTTGCCAAGGGTCTTTGCCAAGGTTGCGTTCTGAGCATCCGAAGGCGATGGCTACTTAAGCCAACGCAGCGAAATAAACTAATTAAATATTCTCTTTGGAATCGCCATGCTGGGATTTGATGATAAATATGCATTTCTGGGTTGTACCAAATTTCCCAACCACCTAATTGAACATGCAGTACTGCTTCTAAATCTTCACTTGCTAAAAGGGCTTCTCTACCCTTGTGATTTAAAACCAGGCATTTAGGAACTGTTTGACACCAAACTTGTTTGCGGACTACTAACCCAGCGCCGGGAGGTAGCATCTTCATATAAGGTTCATATCGATGGGCTTGGGTTCCTCGCTCAGTGATGGCTAAAAAACAGGCTATTTTTTCAAAGTTGTCTGGCGGTTCAACTTCAAACTCACCGTGAACTTGGCTACCATAAGCTCCAGCATGAGGATGCTGTTGACCGAAAGCATAAGCTGCTTGCACCCACATGGCTGATGGGTAGTTGTCATCATCAAGAAAACCGATGAATATGCCTTTAGCTTCCTCAACTGCTCGTTGTCTGGCGTATGCTGCTCCCTGTTGCGCTTCAAAGCAGTACTTTAAGGGGTAAGGGCATTGCCAAGAAGCTTGATAGGTCTTAACAACAGCAGCAGTGTTATCAGTGCTGTTATTATCTACAACGATAATTTCCCAAGCAAAGTGTTCGGTATTGAGTTGATTTCGCAGTCGCTCTAGTAGTTCAGGTAAACGACTGTCACCGTTGTAAGTTGGGATAGCTACAGTAAAGTCAATGTACTCTGTCATAGCGCGAAAGTGGTATTTTTCTAAGGGCGCTTTTCCGTGTGTCCAGCCCATGACCAAAATCAAGAAGGGTATACTGTATAGCTATACCGTTTTACTAAATGTCTACACCAAATTACCCCTCCTAGCTTCCCTCGCTCAGAGGGGCTGGATGGAACTGATCTGTTGCAGTAGGCTTAGGTAATTAGTATAGTTTTCCATTCGCAATCTGAATAAAGATCCAAAAATAGAAAACTGCACCTCATGTTTCAAGTTTGCGCTCAAGGTGCAGTTTAAGGTTCAGTATTTTTATGGATTTCTAAATATATTTTTTGGAGATATCTCGACAAAAAACTTATTACAAATTGCAATTAGTTGAATTCTTCGCTGTTCGCATTCCTCCAATCAGAGTTTGCACAATGACGCATCGCATCACGCCACTAGGTTGTGTGAGGTTTTTGGAGTTAGGTACAGCTACTATCACTCTTAAACCAGGTGGATCTGATGAACCGGTTGGTGGTGTTCCAAAGTTTGCGTTTGGTAGACTACCCATGTAGTCAAAGGTAATTTTTGCTGCCGTACTATAGGATACAGATGTACCAACAGTGTTTTCACCAGTGAGATTTGTACCAAACAGTAATTTTCCTGACTGCATTCCCACATCGTTGCCTAAAAGCTGCATGCTGTTCTGAATGTCACTAGAACTGACTTTCGTACCATCGTCCTTTTGGGTACGATAAACAGCAAATACAACTTGGTTTTGATTATTGTTTTGAAAACTGACGCTGTAATTACGTTTGGTCTTTTTAGCTTGTCGCTGGGCTTCTTGTATGGCGGCTAAAACGGCGTCGTTGGCTTTGTTCACACGTTGTCGGTTGACAAAGCCAATCCATCCGGGAGCGGTGATCGCCGATAGCACCCCAATCATCAGCACCACGACTAGCATTTCTATCAAGGTGAAGCCAGTATCCTGTTGCGTGTATTCAGTCATGTAGCGGAGCTTGTTCGCTAGATATTGCAACTTTGATGCTCTCACCACAGATTTTTTATGATTTTTTCTTAACATCAATAAAGCTACCCTGTTTATAACACCCTTTTATTAATTAACTAGACAAGTTTTAAAAGTTATTGAATCAACAAAAATCCACGTCCTTGTACCTGGACGCTTGCACCTGGGAAATAAGTAGAAGTGCTACTACTGTACTGAGCATTATTGTTGTTATTAATACGAACAAAAGCGTTACCTCTTAAATACAACTGTGCCAATACGTTTGCTGCATTTACACAAGCATAAAAACCACTTGTGTTACTTCCTATACCTTGTCCGCTAGAGCAAGTTACTGCCGGACTACTGGTGCTAATGTAATCAACTAAAGTGAAGACCTGTTGAGTGTAAGTAGATGAACTTGGTACAGCTGATGAACATTGTGTACCTAATGAATTTGTCCATTGATCCATCTTGTCTTTGAGAGCAGCACCGCTAACTGTCTGAGCCAGTGGTGGTGGATTAAAGCCGGGGTCACAAGCAGTTCCAACGGTATTTGCATTAGCGGCGTTCACATTACCTCGAATTTCAAACCTACCAATCCGTGCTGAAGGCGACCAAGTAGAGGAGCTGGAATTAGGATTGGTGATTAAGTAGTATGCCACCAGTGAATAAGCAAAACTATCATCTGTTTGAGTATCAGTAGATGAGCTAACTCCTACGCTATTAGATATAAACTCCCGCTTCCAAAAAACAAGTATTGGTTGACAATTACTTGCATTGCTAGACTCACAACCACCAGTAGCACCCGCTACTGGTGGTATTTGGTCTTTAATTCCTGACTGAGTAATATCTGTCGTGTTACTGTTTCTAGTCAATCCATCAGCATCATAGATATAAACTGCTTGCTCCAAGTCGCGACTCATATAATCCAGTGCTGACTTAATTTCTTGCTCAGTTGCTGCCTTCGCTTGTTCTTTGTTATCGGTATTTAGGATGTTAATCATAAACGTCAATAAAGGCGTTATGATTAGCACTGCCAAAATCATAGCTACCAGCAATTCAATCAGGGTAAAGCCGCTAATTGTCTTATGTATTCCGGAGCGTTTTAATTGAGTCCTCAAGATAAATTTCAGT